>DATGXN010000150.1:0-2900 GCA_035298945.1 Chitinophagaceae bacterium
TATTACCTTTGTGCCCGTTAAAAAACCTCTGATGACTCCTATTCAAATGGTTGATCTCAAAACGCAGTACCATCATATTAAAGACCAGGTGGATAAAGCAGTTTTGGATGTTCTTGAAAGTTCTGCGTTCATTAATGGGAAGCCAGTACAGGATTTTGCTTCTTCCCTGTCTTCCTATCTTGGTGTAAAACATGTTATTCCCTGTGCAAATGGGACTGATGCCCTCCAGATCGCTATGATGGCTTTGGGACTGAAGCCGGGCGATGAGGTGATCACGCCTTCTTTCACCTATATCGCTACCACTGAAGTAGTGGCGCTGTTGAAGCTGACTCCCGTTTTTGCAGAGGTGGATCCGGATACATTCTGCATCGATCCTGCTTCCATAAGAAAACTGATCACTCCCAAAACCAAGGCAATCGTACCTGTTCACCTGTACGGGCAATCCGCCCCAATGGAAGAGATCATGAAGATCGCCGAAGAATTTGGCCTCTATGTTATTGAAGACAATGCCCAGGCTATTGGTGCTGATTATATTTATGCCGATGGTACAAGGAAAAAAACGGGCTCAATTGGACATATCGGATGTACTTCCTTCTTCCCTTCCAAGAACCTGGGATGCTATGGTGATGGCGGAGCTATAGTGACCAATGACGATGCTTTGGCGGATACCATGAAAAAAGTGGCCAACCATGGCCAGTCTGTAAGGTATTATCACGATATAATAGGATGTAATTCAAGGCTGGACACCATTCAGGCAGCTATCCTCAATATCAAACTGCCCCTGCTCGATAGTTATATCGCAGCCAGGCAGAAAGCGGCCGCTTTCTATAACAATGCATTTGCCGGAAACCCCAGGATCAAGACCCCGGTGGTTAAGAATTACAGCACCCATGTGTTTCACCAGTACACCTTGATACTGGAAGGGGTTGACAGGAATGGCCTGAACCAGTACCTGGCCGAGCAGGAAATACCCTCCATGATCTATTACCCGGTGCCGGCGCATCGCCAGAAAATGTTCCAGGGCTTATCGGATGGGAAAGAGCTGCTTCCTGTAACTGATTGGTTAACAGAACGTGTGATCTCTTTACCCATGCATACGGAGCTTGATAATCAGCAACTTGAACATATTTCGGGTCAGGTATTAAATTTTATCGGGAAATAAACGTTATAACTATCCCATTGATAATAAACCCCTAAGAAAAAATGAAAATAGCAGTTGTAGGTACAGGTTATGTTGGATTAGTGACAGGTACCTGTTTTGCAGAAACCGGGAACGATGTTGTTTGTGTTGATATCGATCAGCGCAAAGTGCAGAAACTAAGCAATGGTGAGATCACCATCTATGAACCCGGCCTGGAGAAATTATTTATAAGGAATCTCAAGGAAGATCGTCTTCATTTCACCACTGACCTTGAAAAAGGCATTGAAGAAGCCGAGATCATTTTCCTGGCATTACCTACTCCGCCCGGTGAAGATGGTTCTGCAGACCTGAAGTATATTCTTGGTGTGGCTGATCATCTCGGTAAGATCCTGAAAGGATATAAAGTCATTGTAGATAAGAGCACGGTTCCTGTTGGAACCGCTGAGAAAGTTCATGCAGCCGTTGCAAAGAATTATAGTGGAGAATTCGACGTTGTGTCCAACCCAGAGTTCCTCAGGGAAGGCGTAGCTGTTGATGATTTCATGAAGCCCGACAGGGTGGTGATCGGAACAAGTTCTGAAAGGGCCAAGAAAGTGATGAGTGACCTTTACTCGCCTTTTGTCCGTTCAGGAAACCCGGTGATATTCATGGACGAGCGTTCTGCTGAGCTCACGAAATATGCGGCCAATTCTTTCCTGGCCACCAAGATCTCCTTCATGAACGAAGTAGCCCAACTCTGTGAACGCCTGGGCGCAGATGTGGACATGGTGAGAAAAGGTATCGGCTCAGACGAGAGGATCGGGAAGCGTTTTCTTTTCCCTGGTATCGGATATGGCGGATCATGTTTTCCAAAAGACGTACAGGCCCTGGTGAAAAGTGCAAGTGAGGTGGATTATGATTTTCAGATCCTGAACGCGGTGATGGATGTGAATGAGCGCCAGAAAAAACACCTGCTGCCCAAGATCCGCAGGTATTTCAATAATGATCTTAAAGGAAAGCATTTTGCCCTTTGGGGTCTCGCTTTCAAACCCAATACAGATGATATCCGCGAAGCACCGGCATTATATATCATAGAAGAATTGTTGAAAGACGGTGCCACTGTAACTGCATTTGATCCCGAAGCCATGAATAATGTACGTGGCGTAGTGGGAGACCAGATAAAATTTGCAGAAAACCAGTATGAGGCGTTGCAGGGTGCAGATGGCCTTATTATTGCAACAGAATGGAATGAGTTCCGTACACCTGATTTTATCAAGATCGTGAAGAGCCTTAGAAACAAGGTTATATTCGACGGAAGAAACCTGTTTGACGTCAATGCGATAAAAGAACTTGGGTTCCATTATGAAAGTATCGGCCGCGGTACTTCAGCTTATAAATAAATTTTCATGTCTAAGAAACGTGTACTGATTACTGGCGCAGCCGGATTTTTAGGATCCCACCTGTGTGACAGGTTCATTAAGGAAGGATTTCATGTGATCGCTATGGATAACCTGGTAACAGGTGACCTGAGGAATATTGAGCACCTGTTCAAACTGGAGCATTTCGAATTTTACCATCATGATGTTTCGAAGTTCATCCATGTACCGGGTGAACTGCATTATATTCTCCACTTCGCGTCTCCCGCAAGCCCGATAGATTATCTGAAGATCCCCATCCAGACTTTGAAAGTGGGTGCTTTAGGAACACATAACTGCCTTGGACTTGCAAAAGGGCAGCACCGTTATCGCTTCGCCGGCCATGGCTCGCGCTCGCAGCCGGC
>DATGXN010000151.1:0-8321 GCA_035298945.1 Chitinophagaceae bacterium
GAAGAAAACCAATATAATGTGTACCATTTACACTAGCTTACTATATTTTTATAGCCCAAACCCAACTTGCATGACCATTCGCTTTTTCCTCCGGTTTACGACGAGGCCCGGACAATCTCTGCATATTTCGGGAACGATTCCCCAACTTGGATCTTCTGTTATCACTGATACATTGGCCATGACCTACCTGGACGCTCAGTTCTGGGAAGCAACACTTCATCTGCCGGAAGAAAATCAAACCGAATCATTCACTTATAAATATGTATTGCGGGAAGAAAATGGAGACCTGGTCGCAGAATGGGGAGACGACCGCCTGGTTGAACTCTCAAGGATCACTGCCGAAGAACTGGACTGTATAGATACATGGAACCATGCGGGCACATTTGAAAATGCTTTTTTTACTGCGCCATTTCAGAAAGTATTATTGCCTGTCACGAGAACAGCATCCAAACCCCGGCCTTATCGGGGGAGTACCCATGTTTTCCAGGTCAAAGCACCGTTGCTGAGAAAACATGAATGTCTTTGCATAGTGGGAAATATCCCTGAACTGGGTGGATGGAAAAGTGATGGTGCCGTGCTGATGAACAAAGAAAACGACTGGTGGACATTAAAAATAAATCTCTCCGGTGCCCAATTTCCTATCGCCTATAAATATGGTGTCTATGATGCCAAGGTGAAAAAATTCACGGCCTATGAAAGTGGCGATAACAGGTCATTGGATGCTATCAGCCGCCCTGGTAAGGTCACCATCGCCAGGGACGGGTTTGCCCAATTGCCAAACGCCACCTGGCATGGAACAGGAGTGGCTATCCCTGTTTTCAGCCTGAGATCAGACAGGGGAACCGGCGTGGGGGAATTTGTTGACATGAAATTACTGGTAGACTGGGCCAAGGCCACCGGAATGAAACTGATCCAGATACTTCCGGTGAATGATACCATTTCTACACATACATGGACAGACTCTTATCCTTATTCAGCCATATCCGCTTTCGCATTACACCCTATGTTCCTGAACCTGGAGAAAGTTGCAGGAAAAGAATTTGAAGGATCGATCAAGTCGCTCAAGAAAAAGCAGAAACAATTGAATGATCTGCCCGATATGGATTATGAAGCCGTGATGAATTTTAAACTCGGCGTGATCGAAGATCTTTACCAGTTGCAGAAAGACAAAGTTTTCTCATCGGAATCTTATCTCGGGTTCTTTGAAGAGAACAAAGACTGGCTGGTTCCCTATGCCGCTTACAGTTATCTCCGCGATAAATACGGAAGTGCTGATTTCCGCACATGGAAAACCCATTCCATGTTTGAAGCAAAACAGATCGAAAAACTTTGCGCGCCCTCACAGAAATATTACGATAAGATCGCCATCCACTATTTTACACAATATCATCTCCATCTTCAATTACAGGAGGCACATGATTACGCCAATAAACATGGCATCATTGTAAAAGGTGATATACCCATTGGTGTGAACAGGAACAGTGTTGATGCATGGACCGCCCCGGAATTGTATAATATGAATATGCAGGCTGGTGCGCCACCGGACGATTTTGCAGTGAAAGGCCAGAACTGGGGTTTCCCCACATATAACTGGCACCGGATGAAGGAAGATGGCTATGCCTGGTGGAAGCGCAGGTTTGAACAGATGAGCCGGTATTTCGATGCCTTCCGTATCGATCATATACTTGGTTTTTTCCGGATCTGGTCAATTCCTGAACATGCAGTGGAAGGGATCATGGGACATTTCGTTCCTTCCATACCTGTACGCATAACCGAATTCCATATGCGCAACATATGGTTCGATCATAACAGGTATTGCAAGCCTTTCATCAATGACTCCATTCTCTGGGAAATGTTCGGAGGTGGTGAGAAAAAGATCAAGCCATTCCTGTTTGAACTCAGTGACGGGCATTACCAATTGAAGGATGAGTTCAATACACAGAAAAAGATAGAATCCTATTTCGCCCAACTGGATATCAATGAAGAGAATGACAGGCTGAAACACGGCCTGTTCGACCTGGTGTCTAATGTGATATTATTCGAAGAAGAAGGATCACAGGGACTGGCTTATCATTTCAGGTTCAATATGCAGTCCACATTCTCATTCCGATACCTGGAGTACAATACCCAGCGGCAGTTGAAAGAATTGTATGTTGATTATTATTTCCACCGCCAGGACGATTTCTGGAAGAAGGAAGCCATGGCTAAACTGCCGGCCCTGAAGCGAGCCAGTGACATGCTGATCTGCGGTGAAGATCTTGGACTTGTACCGGGTTGTGTACCGGAAGTGATGAATCAACTGGGATTCCTCTCCCTGGAGATCCAACGCATGCCAAAAGATGCCAAACGCGAATTCTTCCATCCTAACGATGCACCCTATCTTTCAGTGGTAACTCCGTCTACTCATGATATGAGCACGATACGTGGCTGGTGGGAAGAGGAGAGGAGCAAAACACAGCGCTTCTTCAACACTGAACTTGGTCAGTATGGCGAGGCACCATTATTCTGCGAAGCCTGGATCAACAGGCAGGTAGTGACGCAGCACCTGTACTCCCCTTCGATGTGGGCGGTATTTCAGATGCAGGACATTCTTGGCATTGACGAAAAACTCCGCAGGCAGGATCCCAATGAAGAACGTATCAATGTGCCGGCCAATCCAAAACATTACTGGAGATACAGGATGCACGTTTCATTGGAAGAATTATTGAGGCAGAAAGGTTTTACTAACGACCTCAGGCAACTGATAACAGCCAGCGGTAGATTATGAACCTGAGACATTTTTCAAGGCAACTTCCTTTCATTTATCCTTTTACTATTTCTAAAGGGACCAAAACCCATCAGCCCACGTTCGTTGTTGAATTGGAATGGAAAGGACTGAAAGGATACGGGGAAGCTCCTGCCATCAAATATTACGATATCACAGTGGAGCAGATGGCTGAAGACCTTGAAAAGAAAAGGCCTGTCCTGGAGAAATTTGCACTGACTGACCCTGAACGCTATTGGCATTTTTTACATCACCTGTTTCCTAAAAACCCATTCCTGGTTTGTGCACTTGATATGGCAGGCTGGGATCTTTTTGGGAAGATGGTAAAAAAACCTCTTTTCCAGTTCTGGAACCTGGATGCAGCGAAAGCTCCCCTGACCGACTATACTATTGGCATTGATTCTCCTGAGGTGATGGTGAAGAAAATGAAGGAGAAAGAATGGCCCTTGTATAAGATCAAAGTGGGCTTTGACGGAGATATGGAACTGCTGGCGGAGTTAAGGAAGCATACATCAGTTCCCTTACGTGTAGACGCCAATGCAGGATGGACGCTGGATCAGGCACTTATAAAATTACCTGTTATGAAAGGCCTGGGCGTTGAACTGGTTGAACAACCACTGGCCAAAGATGACTGGGAAGGGATGGGGGTGTTGTACAAGTCTTCCGAGATCCCTTTGTTTGCTGATGAAAGTTGTGTATTTGAGAACGACGTTGAAAAATGTCATAACCATTTCCACGGCATCAATATCAAGCTCACTAAATGCAGTGGTATCACACCTGCAAGACGTATGATCAGAAAAGCCCGCGAACTGGGCATGCAAATCATGCTCGGATGCATGAATGAATCTTCTATTGGCAGTGCTGCCATGTTACATCTTGCACCGTTGGTGGATCACCTGGATGCTGACGGACCTTTATTACTGAAAGAAGACCTGGCCTCAGGCCTGGTCTATGATAACGGCAAGATCTCATTTGCAAATTATTCCCCCGGACTCAGTATTGATGTACATATTAGTTAGCAGGATACATGTGATATCCATCATATTTACATGCAGTTCGTTGAACTACCTTCACTGAATGCAATAATGACTTTCACCTCACCTCTTTCAGGCTTTGATCAGTTAATGCCGCACCTTCGCCATCTTCTTTTTCAACCTTGCATATAGTCCCCACTCTGAGTTCTGTTTAAGGATTTCTTGTTCTACTGGCATATGATTTGGAACCTGGAGTTGTTGAATGAACGATCCTCTGGCTTGAATTAAGACAAGACATCGTAAGACAACAATTAAAAAACAATTTATGAAGATATTAATGGTATTAACCTCTCATAGCGACCTGGGCCATACTGGCGAAAAAACTGGTTTTTGGATAGAAGAATTTGCTGCACCTTATTATGTGCTGGCAGATGCGGGTGCAATAATAACTATCGCGTCTCCAGCTGGCGGACAGCCTCCAGTGGACCCAAAGAGCGAAGCGCCGGATGCACAAACAACCGCAACAAAAAGATTCTACGCAGATACAAATGCGATTGATCAAGTGGCCCACACGGTAAAATTGAGCGATGTAAATAAGGATGATTTCGATGCCGTTTTTTATCCGGGTGGACATGGACCATTATGGGATCTGGCAAATGATGCCAATTCAATTGCGTTGATCGAAGGCTTCTATAACACCCAGAAACCTGTAGCGTTTGTGTGCCATGCCCCGGCTGCCTTAATTAATGTGAAGGCAGAAAATGGTCAACCCCTGGTGAAAGGAAAGAAGGTAACTGGCTTTTCAGATACTGAGGAAGAGGCTGTTGGGTTAACTAAAGTGGTTCCCTTTTTACTGGAAGATGAATTGAAAAAATTAGGTGCACATTATAGTAAAGGGGCAGATTGGAGTTCCTATACCCAACAGGATGGCCTGTTGATCACCGGGCAAAATCCGGCATCATCAGAAGCGGCTGCGGAATTGCTTCTAAGCACACTTATTGGCAAAAAACAGATGCATCATTAAAAAATAAATTAATATGAAAGGGTTTAAAGGAGATATAGAAGATTTGACCTTGGACAATGACAATTTCAGAAAAGTATTATATACAGGCAATCACCTTCAATTGGTATTGATGAGTCTGAAACCTGGCGAAGAAATTGGCCAGGAGGTTCATCCAAATACTGATCAGTTTTTCCGATTTGAAAGTGGAGCCGGAAAATGTACCATTGATGAAAATAATTATCATGTAAAAGAAGGTGATGCGATTGTTATTCCTGCGGGTGCTAAACATAATGTGATCAATACGGGGGGTGAACTTTTGAAAATGTACACTATTTATGGCCCACCCAATCACCAGGACGGTATTATAAGGGTAACAAAGGAAGATGCCGATCGAAAGGATGAGAAATTTGATGGGGTAACATCGGAATGAGCAGGATGACAAGATTAACTGCGGTGATCAAAGTGGGGGAGAACTAAAACAAAACCCTGTTCGCTTCGCTCACAGGGTTTTATTCTTGATAAACTCGCCCAGGCAAGTTTGGCTCGTTTATCAAGAATAAAACCCCAGGCTTTGCCTGGGGTTTTGTTTTGTCGGGATGACAAGATTCGAACTTGCGGCCTCTTCGTCCCGAACGAAGCGCGCTACCGGGCTGCGCTACATCCCGTTTTTTACAAAAATAACCAGTTTAGAATTTTCAACAGCAAATCCCGCTTTTCTTTTCCCTTTTTTATAACCCGTTGATTTACAACAAGTATTCTTGTTTCAAATTCCCAGTATTGTTTCAAATCATAAAGATAATAATGTGAGATTTTTTCAAATTGTCGCATGTTAAACAATTTCAACAATCCTATACTTCTAAAATTTGTTTACCCCCTTGCTTGCCAGCTAATTTAGCTCCAGTTAAGTCTCAGATCCAACCAACCATTAACACAAAACTTAACCTAAAGCAAATGATCATCAGTTCTGTCAACTCCCGGATATTCAGAAAACCTCTGAACAAAGGCCTTTACAAGTCCTACCTCGAGGAATATCTCCTGAGGGAAAAACCGTTCCTGACTCCTGGCTTCAGCCTGCAGGATATGTCTCTTCAAACCGGCTTGAATGTCCCCACCTTGTCTGCCCTTATTAACAAGGAATACGGGATGAATTTCAATGATTTTGTAAATCAATACAGGGTCTCTTTTTTCAAAGACCTGATCAGAAATCCGGAATACCACCAATGGACATTGGAGGCCATAGCCAATAAAGCAGGTTTTAACTCCAGGACAACTTTTATCCGGGCATTTACCAAATTTGCAGATTGTTCACCCAGCGAGTATTTACGCTTTGTGAAACTGAATACGATGGTCGCCTGATCAGGCTGGAACCGAACTCAGATCAAAGTCTAATGACTACGGTAGTTCCCACTGTCCTCGGATTGCCAAGATGTACACCGCCGAAGTCATATCCGTAGGCGATGTATTTGGTATTACCCAGGTTTCTTCCCCATACATACACTTCAAGATGCCTGGTGCTTACGCCGATCCGGGAATGTAGAAGGCTGTATGGGTCCTGGCTGATCGTATTGGCCAGGTCAAAGAACTGCTTTCCAAAGCTGATCCATTCAACCCTGGCCATCAACCGGGTCTTTTGCTTCTGGCCAATTGGCAGGGTATACTGACCCATCAATAAAGATGTATAAGAAGGCGTGAATACCTGGTTGTTGCCGTCGTAGTTCACCATTACACCGTCTTTAGGCAGTGAAAGACTGGAATAGGAGGCATCGGTAAGCCCGCCGTTAAACATCAGTTCCAGGCCATTTACTGGCGTTGTACTTACTTCCAGTTCAATCCCTTTGGTGGTCATTTTACCAGAGTTTCTGACCACAGTGATCGCATCCGGAAGTATCAGGGTAGGCACCTGTACATTTTCCACAAACGAATAGAACAATGTGGCATTCAGCTTGAGTTTATGGTTGAGGAGAAAATTCTTCCAGCCAAATTCTACGTTGTTGCTGTATTCCGGATCAAAGGCCGAAAGAGGTACCTGCGATGGGTCGGATCCCAGGGGAGTAAGCCCTC
This sequence comes from Chitinophagaceae bacterium, assembly GCA_035298945.1. Taxonomy (GTDB): domain Bacteria; phylum Bacteroidota; class Bacteroidia; order Chitinophagales; family Chitinophagaceae; genus Pollutibacter. The sequence continues at coordinate 6,803 of DATGXN010000151.1, forward strand.
CCGCACGGTATCCACGACTATAACTCAGGTAAATCATATTATCGCCTCCAAGGTTATACTGGAGTCCGGCTTTGGGTGAAAAAGCGCTGTAATTGTCGGATGCGGAAGTATCAGACAAAATTGGAAACGCCGGGTCAGGATCTTTTTGGTATTCCCCGGCAACGGTAAGTTTCCTGTTTTCATTATCGTACCTCAGTCCCAGTGTGAGTTCCAGGCGCTTGGCAATAGGGTAGGTCAATTGGCCGAAAAATGCCACCCCGGAGTTTTCCCCTTTATTGGTATTGATCAAAGTAAAATCGGCATCAGGGATGCCCAGTAAAGGAGCATCGGCTCCAAAATGTGTACCCTGTTTGGTGGGATTATCCTGCTTGAAAAAAAATAATCCACCTGTCCATTTCACCTTGCTTCCTTCTTTGGATTGTATCCTCAGTTCTTCGGTGAACACTTTTACTTTATTGAAATCTTTCCCATAATCATTGATGATAGTGATGGCATCCAAAGGAGAGAAATCACCGTCGATGGGTCTGCGATAGATCCTGTAATTATTTTGCCAGGCAGTAAGTGATGTGATCCTGAATCCGGTGGGATCATAATGCAGCGCCAGTGAGGCATTGATATTATCATCCTGCATCGTTGTGGTCGCATTCTGATTCACTTTAAAAGGTGATTCAAATGCAGTCGATTTATCTGGAGACAGGGGGAAAGGTCCGTTGTTCCTGTTATTCTGGTGTTTGACATTCAATACAGCATGAAAACGTGAAGCAGGGTAGTACTGCAGATAGTAATTCCCGGTGATCTGTTTCTGCCTGTCAAAATCAGTGTTTGAAAATTCGTTGGTATAATAGCCTTTACGCTGGTCATAAACTGCAGCTGCGCCGAAAAATAATTTGTCGGCGATCAGTGGGAATTTCACTGAGCCGCCGAAACGCTGTTGGCCGTAATCGCCTATGCTCAGTTCAGTGTAGGCATCCAGTTTGTTCTGTGGTTTTTTTGTGATGATGTTGATCACACCACCCATGGCATTTCTTCCGTAAAGGGTTCCCTGTGGGCCTCGCAGGATCTCAATTCTTTCCACGTCAAATAACTGTGGGATATAAGTATCAAGACTGAATTGATTCACACCATCTACATAAGTGGCAACAGCCTGCTCATAAGATGTAGTTGTGATTCCCCTGATCGAGCTCACATTCCTGTAATCGCCTGAGTTGGCGCTGTACAGATTGGGGACCAGGCCGGAGATCTGATTGATATTCCATAATCTGAACTCATTGACCTGCCTGGCGTTAAAGGCTGACACTGCAGATGGGACACGTTGTATTTTTTCTTCCAGTTTTTCTGCAGATACTACTACCTCATCCAGGTTATTATAGGATGCAGAGAGAATCGCATGCACAGTTGCATCACCCGCTGAAAGATCTGCGGTGTCCACAATTGATGCAAATCCCGTTGCTGTGATGTTCACTACGTAGATGCCTGCAGGCAGGCCCTGAATGGCAAATGATCCGTCCGTTTTTGACAC
>DATGXN010000152.1:0-14618 GCA_035298945.1 Chitinophagaceae bacterium
GCAGGTTCCAGAGGTATTGGCGGGATGGGATTTGATTATGGAACATTGGCTGCACCTGCCAGTGTAAATATTGGTGTAAGGGCAACATTCTAAAAACTCAGAAATATTGTTATGAAAAAATATTTAATCTTATTGGCTTCTCCTCTACTGCTGATCTTCAACAGTTGTGAGAAGAAGATCGATGAAGCCTTTATGAACCCTAACGCATCAGTAAGGGTTCCTGTTGAAACGCTGTTGCCAGGAATCATTGGAAATTTTGTTGGTAGTTCTGCAGCGGCAGGTAGTGCTTATGGAACGGCTAACGATGGCATGTATATTGGCAGATATGTACAGTTCTGGGCTACCAATACTATCGGCAACCAGTATGATCAGATGGGTGGTGCCATTGGTGCCAGTGATGTGCTGGGCTCGGTTTGGGCTATGCATTATTACGGCATGGGACAAAACCTGAACAAAATGATAGAATGGGGAATTGAAGAAAAGAAATGGGACTATGTAGGCGTTGGATTGGCGATCAGGGCCTGGAGCTGGCTGACACTTACTGACATGTATGGCGATGTAATTGTGCGTGATGCTTTCAATACGAGCAACCTGGTATTCAATTACCAGGATCAACCAGAGGTATATGACAGCGTAAGGGCAATTGCGCACCGTGCCATACAATACCTTTCTGTAACAGGCGATAATGTAAGCAAGGAGAATCTGAATAAAGGTGATCAGTATTTTTATGGTGGCGATGTAAACAAGTGGAAAAAATTCGCTTATACGGTCATTGCGCGATCTTATCATCATGTGACCAATAAAGCAGATTACAAAGCAGACTCGGTGATCAAGTATGCTCAACTGGGTATCATTTCGAATGCAGATAATGCAACTGCCAAATTTGCAAATACAGGTATTTCAGGAACGGCAAATTTTTATGGCCCTTTGCGAAATAACGTTGGCACCCTGAGACAGACCGCTTTTATCGCTAATCTGGTCAGTGGTACAAATACCATGTTCAATGGAGTAACTGACCCCCGGGCTCCATATATTATAAGAGAGAATACAAATGGAACATACAGGGGGATTCAGCCAAATCTGGGCACAAGCAGTCTTGGTACAAATGATCAACCCAGAAATTTCTGGGGCGGGTTATTTGCCACAACCGCTCCAACGGCACTGGATACAGGAACCAGGTATATTTTCAGGAACGATGCACCCTACCCCATTATCACAGCAGCCGAAACCAAATTCATGCTGGCAGAAGCATATTACAGGAGTAATCAACGGTCACAAGCCAGGCAGGCATATATAGATGGCATTAACCAGAATTTTGATATGCTTACCGCTGTTTACGAAGTCAATTTACCGGCCGCAAAAAAAATAACAGCTGCCAGCAAAGCAGCTTATCTGGCCAGCGTGAAAGTAGTTCCTCCGGATAATGAACTAACGCTCAGCCATATCATGTTGCAAAAGTATATCGCATCATACGGTTTCGGAACTATTGAAACCTGGGTGGACATGAGGAGATACCATTATAATGAAGACAAAGAGAACGGGGTATCAGTTTATACAGATTTTACTCCTCCCAGTGGTGTTAATCTTTATATCAATAACAACAACAAACTGGTTTACCGGGCAAGGCCAAGGTATAATTCTGAATACCTGTACAATGTAGCTGAGCTCGAACGGATCGGCGCCATTGCACTGGACTATCACACTAAAGAGATGTGGTTCTCACAAAAATAACAGCGTCAAAAATTATCAGACATGAACAAGATCAAACTTCTTATATACAGCATCGGAATCGGGATGGCAGGGCTGACGTCGTGCGATAAAGAGTTTACAAAAATTCCGGTAGAGAACGTGGACCTGGGTGATAAGGCCGGAGTCAGATTAGCAAACTTTGTAGTGAACAGCAACAGGAATTATGTTTACGTTGATAATGTACTGTCGTCAGGCACGTCTTCAGCGTATACCAGCACTTATCCCAATTCGCCAAGTTTCATGATCATGAACCCTGGTACAAGGGCCATATTGGTCAAAGACACCTTGGCCACTACCACACAGGTACCTATCAATATCAGTGCAAACCTGGAAGCCGGAGCCTACTATACCATCTTCACATACGATTCGATCAACAATGCCAAATCAAAGATGGTTAAAGATGTGCTCGTAACGCCATCTGATACCGCAGCCAGGGTCAGGTTTGCCAATTTCCCATATTCCACTGCAGCAATACCAAACATTGATTTGTATTCCACGCGCAGAGCAGCGAATGTATTCTCGAATGTGTCAATGGCCGCTGTTACGGATTTCATTCCTTATGCGTCGAACTTGTTGGACACTTTATATGTGCGGGAGACCGGGAAAACAGTTAATCTGGCTACTATAAATGGTTTCAGCCCGATCACCAAAAGAAGCTACACAGTTATATTCAGGGGCAGCTACAGGTTGACAACAGGAACTGCAGCACGCACCCTGTCATCATTCCTATCCTATTGAGGTCTACACAGTTTTTATTGGGAAGGGCCGTCTCATTAATTTTGAGATGGCCCTTTTTTAATGTGCTGGCCAGTTAACCAGTTAGCCGGAGAATGCAATAGATAAACAGGGAAGAGCCGACTCAATGCGGAAGTGGATCGCCGCGGGCTCTCATCACCTGGAAGCCAGAACAAAAAAAATCAGGATCCCGATGTTACACCAGAATCCTGACTCTCTATCTCTCTATCTCTCTAACTCTCTAACTTTCCACCACTACGCCTCTATTAGTGCAGCCCCGCCGCCCCAAGATATCTTTCTGCATCTAGTGCTGCCATACAACCACTACCTGCGGCCGTAACCGCCTGACGATATATTTTATCCTGTACATCACCTGCGGCAAAAACGCCTTCAATATTGGTTTTGGAGGTACCAGGAATGGTTTTGATATATCCGGCTTCATCCATATCCAGCCAGTCTTTAAAAATATCGGAATTGGGCTGGTGTCCTATGGCCACGAAAAATCCGCTGACAGGGATCTCCTGGGTTTCACCGCTTTTATTATTTCTTATTCTCACTGCCCTGACATTCTTGTCGCCAATGATCTCATCGGTTTCAGTATTCCAGTAGACCTTGATATTGGGGGCATTCAGCACCCTGTCTTGCATCACCTTAGAGGCACGCATCTGGTCTTTCCTGATGAACATATGAACCTTAGTACATAATTTGCTCAGGTAAAGCGCTTCTTCTGCAGCAGTATCGCCGGCACCTACTATAGCTACTTCTTTATTCCTGAAAAAGAATCCGTCACAGACTGCGCAGGCACTGACACCAAATCCGTTCAATCTCTGTTCACTTTCCAGTCCCAGCCATTTTGCAGATGCACCCGTGGCTATGATCACAGAGTCAGCATGGATCTCTTTTTCTTCGTCTATCCATACTTTAAAAGGCTTAGCAGAGAAGTCCACCTTGGTAGCCAGGCCAAACCGGATATCAGCACCCATACGCACGGCCTGTTTCTCAAAATGCACCATCATATCCGGGCCCTGTATCCCATCGGGATAGCCGGGGTAGTTCTCTACTTCAGTAGTAATGGTCAGCTGTCCACCGGGCTGGATTCCCTGGTAAAGCAAGGGTTTAAGATTAGCCCTTGATGCATAAATTGCGGCAGTATAACCAGCAGGTCCTGACCCGATGATCAGGCAGTGTACCTTTTCTATATCGTTCTTATCCATGTCTTAGATTCATTTAAACGTGCAAAAATACGATGAATATGGATGTGGAAAGTGCTTTTGGTCACACCGGTGGGGAATTAAGAATTAAAAAGTAAAAATGAAAAAAAGGCCAGAGAGCCCATTTTTTACTTTTTACTTTTTACTTTTTACTTCATTTCGGCATCACCACCGTCCTGTACTGTGCCGCATACCCGCCGAAATAGCCCAGTCCGCCGTTGGAAATATTGCTCAGGATCTTGGTAGGGCTGGAAAATGGATTCCCAATACTCTGAAAACTGAATTCAAAAGTTCTCCAGAAATCATAGGTGATCCTGTCTATGTTGCAAAGCTTGAGTGTAGCTGTATCCCCCGGATTGTAATAAATATCGGTATCGTTGTTGTCAACGTTCTTGTTGATGCCACGGTCTACCTGGATCGTATAGGTTTTGCCATCGATCACCTGGTCGTCAAACACGGAATTGAAACCGGGAAAGAATGGATCAGCATTGGTTTTGGTGAAATATCGTATATAATCACCAAAGCCTGGCTTATCCGTAGCCCTGATCATCATCCTGAATAGAACCGTGTCTTTGATCGGCGCTTTCTCAGCCCAGAGTGAGTCAATCTTCCGCGTGATCTGCGGTATCGTGGTTGTTGCTGAATAAGAACGGCCTTCTGCGGTAATATTGAGCGTGTAGCTCGTATTCAATTTGCCGGTCAGGCTATCTGTTCTGTAGAAATAGTAAAACGCTCCGGTTGTCAGCGGGATAGAATCTTCACGAAGCCTGAACACATTATTCCCTTCCTTGATGGTAACGGTGGCGTTACGTACAAAAGACGATAAGAGCAGGTCAGTGGTGATGGTGCCGAAATAATCCAGGCTTTTGTTGAGCACCACCACGGGGTTGGCTCCATTCTCAATGCTGCCATCCACCACCAGCCTTGGCTCGGATTCTTTCAGATCGATGTCAATGTCTTTCTCGCAGGATGCGAAAAAGGAAATAAACAGGGTAAGAGATAAATACCAGCAGCACTTGCAGTTCATATGGTAAAGTTAGCACACAAAAAACCCCGGCAACAAGGCCGGGGTTTAGTTTTTTTAAGATGGATCATCCCAGATATGCCTTGAGGGCATTACTGTAACGGGCTTTTTGTAATCGCTTAATGGCCCTTTCCTTGATCTGGCGAATACGCTCTTTGGTAAGGTCGTATTTCTGCCCGATCTGTTCGATGGTTACTCCATTTTCACCATCCAAACCGAAATAGGCATTCACGATCTCTGCTTCACGGGGACTAAGAGACTTCAATACCCTGCGGATTTCAGCACGCAATGAATCTTTCATTACATCATCATCCGTATCATCTCCACCTTCCAGCAGATCTCCCATAGCAACGTCTTCTGCTTCATGCACGGGTGCATCCAGCGAAGTATGCCTGGTATTGCTTTGGAAAATGTTGTTGATCTCTGTTTCACTCATTTCGAGTAATTCAGCAAGTTCTTCAGTAGACGGCTCGCGCTCATGCTCCTGTTCAAAGGCCATGTACGCTTTGTTTGCTTTGTTGTACGTGCCAATTTTGTTTTGCGGCAAGCGGACTAATCTACCCTGCTCTGCCAACGCCTGCAGGATGGACTGGCGAATCCACCATACGGCGTAAGAAATGAATTTAAAACCCTTTGTTTCATCGAAACGCTGGGCAGCTTTTATCAAACCAAGGTTTCCCTCGTTGATCAGGTCGCTAAGTGACAAACCCTGATGCTGATACTGCTTAGCTACAGATACCACGAACCTTAAGTTCGCCTGCACCAGTTTGTTCAATGCCTTCTGGTCGTTCATCTTGATACGTTGCGCCAGAATGGTCTCCTCTTCAGGAGTGATCATTGAAATTTTAGAGATCTCCTGCAGATATTTCTCAACCGCTTGTGAGTCACGATTGGTTATCTGTGTTGCTATCTTTAGTTGCCTCATACTTGGTTATGTGCTTAACTCGCGTTAAACGTTTTAGTTGTAAGACCAAAACTGCGCCGTGAAAGTTGCCAATAAAACGTTATAAATATAATAAACTCCCTTACGTACAGTCTGCAAATTTACTCAGCAGAATTTACTTTTCATAGCGCTTGTGGAAAAAAGGTGAAAATAGTCCACAACTTGTCTTCTCTAGTTATGACAAATTCTGCCCCCCTTTGTTCAAAAAACAGGACGTTCAACTAATTTAGCGCCCATGAAAGCCGATTTCAGGTCCGATACGGTCACCCGCCCCACCGCGGCCATGCTGGATTATATGATGAAAGCCCCTGTTGGCGACGATGTTTTCTCCGAAGATCCATCGATCAACCATTTAGAACATCTTTCAGCAGACATCTTTGGCTACGAGGCAGCTATTTTCTGTCCCAGCGGCACTATGACTAATCAAATAGCAATTAAATGCCATACGTCGCCCGGAGACGAGGTCATTTGTGAAAAAAACTCCCATATCTACATCTATGAAGGCGGAGGCATCGCTTTCAATTCCGGTGCATCAGTGCGACTAATTGATGGAGACCGCGGACGAGTAAGCAGTGAGCAGGTAGCAGAAAGCATTAATCCTGATGACGTTCATAGACCCGTTTCCCGGATGGTAGGACTGGAAAACACCTGCAACCGGGGCGGCGGTAGTTGTTATGATCTGAAACAAATTGAAAAGATAAAAGAGGTCTGCAACCGCCATAATCTGATCCTTCATCTGGACGGGGCCAGGCTATTCAACGCCCTGGTGGCAAAAAATGAAGATCCGAAGGAATACGGAAGGTTGTTCGACAGCATTTCGATCTGCCTGAGCAAAAGCCTCGGTGCACCTGTAGGCAGTGTGCTGCTGGGCAATAGCGCTATGATAAAAAAAGCAAGAAGGATCAGGAAGGTATTCGGTGGCGGTATGCGCCAGGCAGGTTATCTCGCAGCGGCGGGGATCTATGCCCTGGAAAACAATGTGGCAAGACTCAGCCAGGATCATTTGCATGCGCGTATGATCGAAGAAGCCCTGCGCGGGAAATCATTCATTGATACCATACTCCCGGTTGAAACCAATATCATCATCGCATCTTTTCATCAACCTTATACACCGCAACATTTCATCCAGGCCATGGAGAAAGAAGACATCCTGTTGTTTGCCATCTCTCCTACACAGATCAGAATGGTATTGCACCTCGATATCACGCCTGCCATGGTAGAAAAAACGATCAACGCAATTAAAAACCTATAACTATGTTCCCTTCCATACAACCCGATCAGACCCAGGCCTGGAAAAAACTGCAGGCACATTATGCAGTGATGAAGTCCAAACAACTTCGTCACCTTTTCAGCGAGGAGCCCGACAGGTTTTCAAACTTCAGCCTTTGCCTGGGTGAGATCGTGTTCGATTATTCAAAGAACATGATTACCAACCAGACACTATCGCTGCTCGAAGAACTGGCTAACGAATGCGGATTGTCAGAGGCGATCAGGGCCATGTTCAGTGGCGAAAGGATCAACAGAACAGAGAACAGGCAGGTGCTTCATACAGCCTTAAGGAATTTTTCCGGACATCCCGTAATGGTGGATGGTAAAGATGTGATGCCCGATGTAAAACAGGTGCTGAACCAGATGAAAGACTGTTGCGAACGAATCCATAACGGAAGCTGGACAGGTTATACCGGAAAGAAAATAAAATACATCGTAAACATAGGTATCGGCGGCAGCGACCTTGGTCCGGTGATGGTCACTGAAGCATTGAAGCCTTATTGGAAAGAAGGCATCCAGGTATATTTTGTATCCAACGTTGACGGCACACATATCGCCGAAACGCTGAAGAAAGTGACCGCAGATGAAACGCTTTTCCTGATCGCTTCTAAAACTTTCACTACACAAGAAACCATGACCAATGCGCACACTGCCCGGGAGTGGTTTTTGAAACATGCCAACCAGGAGGGACATATTGCCAAACATTTTGTGGCGCTCTCTACTAATGAAAAAGAAGTGGTAAAATTCGGGATCGACAAACAGAATATGTTTGGCTTCTGGGATTGGGTGGGAGGAAGATACAGCCTCTGGAGTGCTATTGGATTATCTATAGCGCTGACTATTGGATACGACCATTTTGAAGAGCTACTGAAAGGTGCTTACCATGTGGATGAACATTTTCAGAGTACTGCTTTTCATCAGAACATCCCCTACCTGATGGCCATGATCGGCATCTGGTACACCAATTTTTACGGTGCCGAAAGTGAAGCCATACTTCCTTATGACCAATACCTGCACCGGTTTGCAGCTTATTTCCAGCAAGGTAATATGGAAAGCAATGGCAAATATGTTGACAGGAATGGAAACAGGGTGCCCTACCAGACTGGCCCCATCATCTGGGGTGAACCGGGCACTAACGGGCAACATGCATTCTATCAACTGATCCACCAGGGAACCAGGCTGATCCCCTGCGATTTCATCGCCCCCGCCATCAGCCATAATCCCATTGGAGATCACCATGTGAAACTTCTTTCAAATTTCTTTGCGCAAACAGAAGCCCTGATGAATGGTAAAACGGCAGAAGAAGCCAGAAAGGAAATGTCTTCACTGTCCGAAGAGCAGATCCAGGCAATCTTACCATTCAAAGTGTTTGAAGGGAACAGGCCAACCAATTCCTTCCTGCTGAAAATGATCACGCCATTTTCACTGGGACAGATGATCGCATTGTACGAGCACAAGATCTTTGTACAAGGTGTGATCTGGAATATTTTCAGTTTCGATCAGTGGGGTGTTGAGTTGGGCAAACAACTTGCAAACAAGATACTTCCTGAACTCCAGGGCAATGAGATGGTACATTCGCACGATTCATCCACCAATGGCCTGATCAATGCTTATAAGAATATGAGAAGCTGATTATTGCCTGATGAATTTCTGAACCTCCCTGCTGTCGCCTGTATTGTATTCAAGGAGATATATACCCGCCGCGAGACGACTTAAATCGGTTATGCGGTGCCGTTGTTCTCCTTTGGGCACTGATCCTGTAAGCAGGGTTTTCCCGGCCATATCTGAGATCCTGAACCTGGACTCATTAGCCGCAACCGGGAATTCAAATTCAAGATAAGATGATGCAGGATTGTTGATGATCCTGAAGGCTGAATTTCGTTTAGCCGCAATTGTTACAGTGACTGATTGTGAATAACTCACCTTGCCGTCGAGGTCCAGCATTTTCAGCCTGTAAAAATAATTTCCTGTAGAGATATTCCTGTCATTGACAGCGTACATCGTTCTTACATTGGCTCCGCCCCTGGCTTTTTCACTGGCAATATCTGAGAAATTCATGGCATCAACAGAACGTTGGACAATGAACCTGTCTGAATTGATCTCGGAACTGGTTTCCCATTCCAGCAGCACGGAACTTCCGTTATACCTGCCGGTAAACTTAGTGGTTTGTGCGGGTAGCAGGTAAGATGGTGAAATGATCACCGGATAGTCTTCAGCCTGTCCATATGCTGGTGCAGTGCATCCTGAACCTATAGGGCCATTATATCCCATTGAAGCAGAAATATCATCAATGATCCTTAACCTGAGTGGCGTATTGATCACTGAAGTAGTTGGCACGATGAATGAATTGCTGATCAGGAGTCCGTTCCGTCCTGCAGGTGTTACGGTGTTCTCGGTAAAACTGATCACCAGTTCTGTTGCATTGTCAAATACACCATCGTTATTATAATCTATCCAACCCTTACATTGCTCCGGATTTGTTCCCAACAATTTAAGATCTAAAGTATAAGATGCACCCTGAGATAACTGGATCAGTGCCTGGCAGTCCGGGCCGTTATTCTTATAACCACCGTCCTGTGGGGTATTGCCCGTTTGTATTGTTCTTCCTGCAAGATTCAAATTTAACACACCTGCATAAGCTCCTCCCAACCCTGTAGATGCAGTCTGCGGTGCACATGAACTGCCTGGCGGCGCTACATAGGGCTCTAAAGGATAGATCGAAGCGAGTGCATAAGAACTGGTCAGCGTGATCCTGTAAGGGCCAGCAGCAGAGGCCAGCATACGGTCTTTCTGACCCTGTGTGAACAGGGTTTTGCAGGCCGTGTAGTTCATGTAATTACTTTCTGTGTTGATATTATAGGGCTGGCCTGTGCAGGTATTGGTTCCCGTTCTGCAGGTTGATGATGGCGAAGTGATGGGATCCGTGTCACAGATCTTATCGCCATCAGTGGTGCAGTCTGCATTGGGAGAACAAGTGGTGGCACCAGCTCCTTCAAATACATGATAGAGATTGAACGCATGACCAATTTCATGGGGCAGTGTTCTTTTGCCCGATTTCATCTGCGTGGCGAGGATGATGGTTCCGTCCAGGGAGGCTGAAGCTCCTGGGAAATAGGCAAACCCAGCGGTGAAGCTTCCTGTTGTTCCATCTGCTCCATCGATTTTGTTGACGATCCAGATATTATAATAGCGCTGGGGATCCCAGCGACTTAAATTCTTAACTGATAATTCGGGTACTCCATTTACCGTACCCGCATTTACACCATTGGAAACATAATTACTCAAACCGGAACCATTGACCCGGTTGATGGCCGTGGTCAGGTTGCAATTAGGGTCCCTGACTGCCAGAGCAAATTGGATCTGTATATCACCAACACCTTGTGTACCCGGATAGGTTCCACTGTACACCTGGTTAAGGTAATCTATGGCACCAATGATATCTGCATCAGAAGGATTATATATAGTGCCCACAGCATCACCTGTATGTACAACATGTACCACTACGGGAATGGTATACAAGGCTGCGGCCGTGGCTGTGGTTGATGTGGTGGATTGGGAAGATGAAACTGAACCTGTGCTGCTGTTGCTGGCATTGGGGATACCAGGTAAGGCCAATTGTACGGCCTGCTGGCTCTTTCGGTACTGCTGAATGAATTTCTCCTGTTCTTCTACATTTCTCCTGTAGCTCTCATTGGTTTTCATCAGCTTCTTATGAACAATATCAAACCCGCATCTTTCCTGTGCGGTGATTGTGTACTGTAATATTAAAAACAGTACCAATATGATATTGGATCGCAGAGCCATTGGTCCCCCTAGAACGCAAAAAACGGACCGACTCGTATAGGCGAAATAAAAAACCCTCCGAGGAGGGTTGTAAAATTCTGATTATCAATTGGAAAATTTGAAACTCACCACTTATCCACTTCTTCATCTGCACTGGCCGCAGGAGGAGTTGGTTCCGGAGTTTCAACCCTGGCAGCCACTTCCACTTCTTCCCTGTGTTCTGCAGAACCCACATGATCCACTTCACCTTCACCGTCATTTTCGTGGTTAAATGCATCAAAATCAAAATCCGGCATCAGGTCTGTCTTCACATAATCAACGGCTTCTGTAAGCGCCTTGATGAATTTGTTGAAGTCTTCTTTGTAGAGAAAGATCTTGTGCCTGTCATACCCATCGTCATTGAAACGTTTACGACTTTCAGTGATGGTCAGGTAGTAGTCGTTTCCACGGGTAGTCCTTACATCAAAGAAATAAGTCCTGCGCTTCCCGGCGCGTATACGTTTGCTATACACGCTTTCCATTCGTTTGTCGTTGTTTTCGTACGCCACAGTTGTTGAATTTTGGTTTTTTGTTGTTACATTCAATGTTGACCTTTCAAAGATAAAAATGTTTTTGAATTGTCAAAATTTCGTTAAGTTTTTTAAATAGCTTAAAAATCAGTCCTGAAGCAGATTTTGGCTTTCTTCCTCATCTTCATCCTCGGTGGATTGTTGCCTTCTGTACAGTTCCGCATAGTATCCATTCTTTGCCAGTAATTCATCGTGCGTCCCCTGCTCTATGATCTGTCCTTCGTCCATCACCACAACCTGGTCAAACTGGAGCAAACTGAATATCCTGTGGGTGATGATGATCGCCGTTTTAGTTTCCAGCACTTCATAGAGGCTTTTAAGGATCTGTTTTTCAGTTTTGGCATCCACTGCACTCAGGCAATCGTCGAAGATCAGGATCCCGCTGTCTTTGATCAGCGCCCGGGCTATGGAAACCCTTTGTTTCTGGCCACCGCTGAGGGTTACCCCACGCTCCCCTACCATGGTTTGGTACTGTTCGGGAAAACTCAGGATCTCGTGTTCCACATTGGCCTGCCTTGCCGCCCTGGAAATTTTATCCTGGTCGGCGCCAGCCCCGCCAAAAGCTATATTGTTGGCGATGGTATCTGAAAACAGAAAAACCTCCTGTGAAATATATCCGATCTGCCGACGCAGCGTGGCCAGGTCGTACTCCCTGATATCAGTACCGTCTATCCGGATTTCGCCCTGCTGGGGATCAAACATCCTCAGTAAAAGCTGCGCCAGGGTTGACTTTCCGCTTCCGGTTTTGCCTACCAGGGCGATCTTTTGCCCTTTACGGATAGTAAGGTTGAGATGATCAATGGCTTTGATTCCGGTATGATCGTAGGTGAACGAGAGGTCACGGATCTCAATATCTCCGGCTATCTGTTTTTTCAATGGCTGATCGGGATTCCTGACCGTAGGCCGGGTATCCAAAAATTCGTTTAGCCTTTTCTGTGAGGCCGATGCCCTTTGGATCATGCTGGCCACCCAGCCCAGGGCACTTACAGGGAACGAAAGCATATTGATATAGACCACAAACTCTGCAATGGTACCTGCAGAGATCTTGTGTTCGATCTGGTACCAGCCTCCGATCATGATGGTCAGCAAGGTACTCACGCCAATCAACAGGCCGATAGAAGGGAAATAGATGGCTTCCACTTTGGCCAGGTTGATGGCACTCCTGCGGTAAGCTTCGCTATTCTGTTCAAAAAACCGGAACATGGCCGATTCCTGCACATAAGATTTGATCACCCGGATACCGGAATAAGATTCCTGGGCGTTGGTGGTAAGATCACTAAGCTGCGACTGGATCTTTTCGCTCTTCCGGATAATGATCGTATTCACAAAATATATGGTAACGGCCAGCACCGGAAGCGGGGCCAGGGCGTAAAGACTCAGCATCCAGTCTTTGGCGAACATATAATACAGGGAAAAACTGATCAGCACCACCAGGTTGATCAGGTACATCAGCGCAGGGCCGGTATACATTCGCACACGGCTGACATCTTCTGCCATACGGCTCATCAGGTCACCCGTGCTATGGGTTTTGTAAAATTGGGCATCAAGATCCTGGTAATGTTGGAATACTTCGTTCTTCTGGTCAAATTCAATGTGGCGGCTCATCACGATGATGGTCTGCCGCATCAGGAACATGAAAAAGCCGCGAAGCAAGGCCAGCACCAGCAGGATGATCCCGGAATACAGGATCAACCTGGAAAAGGTCAGGCCATATAAATCAAATAGCGAAGTGAACCATTGGACCAGGGGATCACTCACATTCCGGGAGGGCTTGGAATGAACCACTGGCGCATTGGCCAGGCTGCCGATGCGGTCCGACACTTTATCTACAACATACCCCGTCACCTGCGGAGCAAGGATGCCAAAATAATTTGAAATGACGATGAAAAGAACCCCAAGCAGCAGCCGCCACCGGTATTTCCAAAAATATTTATTGAGGGGTTTTAAATGATTCAAGGGAGCAAAATTATAGCCTTAATTCCGATTCAGGGAAAGATATTGTCTGAGTATGCGTTTAATGAAATCCGGGCGACTGAATATAATAGAGTGCCCCTTACCGTTCATGGTGATGGTTTTGACAGATTTCGCTTTCACGAGTTTTTTCCGGGCATATTCTGCATTGTCGTAGTAAACCAATCCATCCCTGTTCCCATGGATGATGAGTACATCTGACCTGATCTTATCCCAATGGCTGAGGGTTTCCAGTTGTTGTTTATGCACCAGTTTTTCTTCGGATGACATCACAAAAGTGGGCGGGAAAAGATATTTCAGCACCGGGGTAGTCATGGGATAGGAAATCCAGTAGGTTTTCTCACGACCGGGCATTAGCGATGCGGATAGAAGCACGAGTTGAGAGATCCTGTCCGGCATATTCATAGCCAGTTGGGCTGCCACGGGCCCGCCATAGGATGAGCCGAAAAGAATGGCTTTATGTTTCTGGGTAAGGGAATCGATGATCACTTGCAGGGTGGACACCTGTTTTTGTAGATCGGTCTCTACCCGGCCGAAATCTGAGTATCCGTATCCCGGGCGGTCGATGGCGATCACCTGGTAGTTCTTCAGGAAAGCTGTGTCAGTATAGATGGTTCTCCAGGCAGATAAAGAAGAAGGTGAGCCGTGGAGGCAGATGAGTTTCGGGAGAGAATCGTACCCCACTTCCAGGTACCTGACGGATCTGTTGTTGACCGTGGCGTGAACGATCTTGTAGGGAACAGGAAGGCCGGAAACGGTTTCCCGGATTTCTTTATCGGTCATACGGAGTTCAAGGATCCGGCAGTTGCGGGCCCCGATCCAGGCCAGAATGATCAATAAAGGCAAAACAAACCTCCTCTTCAGCAGCATATGCAAAAATATTTTAAGTGGCCAGAATATCGATGAACACTGGATGGAATTCACTTGGAAATAACAAAGCGGCAAAGTTTTTTTTGTAAAACAACCTCAGCGTGTATTTTTGCGCCGGAGAGATGGCAGAGCGGTTTAATGCGGCGGTCTTGAAAACCGTTGACTGTAACAGGTCCGGGGGTTCGAATCCCTCTCTCTCCGCCTTCGCCCACCGAAGCTTTAGCGCAGGTGGGCTTTTTTGTGGGTGGGCTTCGGCGGACGCAGTCCGAAGAAGTCACGAAACAGATCTTCCCAAGGGAATTTCCCCATTCAATTTTGAGACTTTCACCTTTTCTTGATACTCCAAGCTCCATAATTTCCTCTGAAAAAATGTGGACCGTACAAATACCTAGCTTATCAATTCGAGAAATACCTGAAGTCTGGTTCCGGAAGGGCATTTATGTACAAACGTCTTATGTAATGATAGCTCCTCCCCAAACAGAAAAGGCTGCAGA
>DATGXN010000153.1:0-28058 GCA_035298945.1 Chitinophagaceae bacterium
ACAACCGTTTTTGTCTTTCACATAAACGGTGTAGGTACCTGCGCCCAAACCAGTGAACTCGTCTACTGAAGAGTATACACCGCCTTCCAGTTTATATTCATAAGGGGAAGTGCCGCCTGAACCCACCGCTTTGATGGATCCGGTTTGTGCACCATAGCAAAGTACAGCTGTTGGCGTAAGTGTCAGATCAACCGCCGCATTGGGTTGGGTAACAGTGAAGGTAACATTGGCTTCACAGGGACCCTGCTTGACATTGATCGTATGTTCACCAGGGGTAACAGCTGTGAAAATGGGACTGGTTTGTGCCGGCCCGTTGTCTAGTTTATATTGAACTGTTGGACTTGCAGCAGCACCGGTCACAACAGCAGTAACCGAAGTGGTACCGCCATAGCAAGCTATGTTGTTGAAATCCGCTGTAACGCCAAGAGCACAATCAAAATAGCAACCGAAGAAACCACTTCCGGCACCTGAATTATTTAAAGACCCTATGCAGCAGTTGTTTCCGTATTTAAAAAAGATGGTAGCATTTGCGTCAAATGTCCAGACTCCCTTCAGCTCCATTCTCACCCACATTCCATTTTCTTTATCTATCTCGCCAGCGCTTATTTTAAGCACATCCTGGGTGCCACTTGCATCGCAGGAATTGTCTTTTCCCCAAACCATGGTCAGGGAATTCGTAATAGGATTGGTGGGTTTGGTGGTTGAATAGCTGGCTCTCGCCCATTGGGCTTCATCAGCTCCCAAATAAGTTGACCCGGGAAAACATCCCCCCGATGTTGGCAGCGGAAAGGTCAGGTGGCTGATACCGTTTTGATTATTGTTCTTGAGGAAGAATAAGAGGTAAGTCCATTGTTGATTGTCGCGGGTGAAAAATCCCGTTTCGAAATTTGAAACAACAAAAGAGCCAGGTGCACAAGCCTGCGCTTTGGTTTCTGCAGGAAGTATAAAACCTGCCAGGGAGACCAGTAAGAACGAAAGAATAACCGGTAGTCTCTTAAGGGCATAGGAATAGGGTGCCTGGAACTGGGTAAAAGTTCTCATAAATGTGGTTTTGGTAAGAGAAATAAGCTTTCTGGGGTAGATCAAGGGTTTTACCCGGTTACCTGCTTTCTTTTGTGGTCAGAGATAGAATGCTGGGTGAAACTGAGTATTAGTTTTTCGGAGAATGATGGAGGTGAGATTGGAAAGTTTTCGGGGGACCGGAAGTTGCTGTTCCTCAACCACTTAGTCAGGTAGTTAAAGGGGCGTTAATTTATAGACTTAAGTATTCAGTTGGTAATTTTATGGAAGAAAAATTTGTAATCTCTTCAACTATTTATAAATCAATGTATTACAAGACTTAGTTTTAATTTATTTTGAGGTAAACAGGCAGATTTGCCATAGGACACATTAATGATATTGCAAATGTGTATGGTTGAAATGGACTGGTAAGATGATCGTTTTCAGGCTATTATACGGTGGCATTTTTCAAATGCATAATGGGCTGATAAATGTGGAATATCTTATATATTAGACGACCGCCAGGTAACCCTAAATCACGCTTACTTAAGTCATTCAATTACATGACCTTGAGCATGAGGGGGAAAGTGGTTATGTGTAATCTTTACATAACGACTTTAACGAATGCCTGCCTTATCTGATACGGCCTTATTTTTAATGCAACAATCGACTTAGACATGATCACGCAAACGAATTTTTCAGTTTTTGAGACCGCCCCCGCAAAATCAGAATTGCAGAACTGGGTGAAAGGAATAGCCGCTATATGCCAGCCTGATAAGATCCACTGGTGTGATGGTACAAAAGAAGAGTATGACGGACTTTGTAAAATGCTGGTGAGAAAAGGAACATTCATTGAACTTAACCCGGTCAAAAGACCCAACAGCTATGCCTGTTTCAGTGATCCTTCAGATGTAGCCCGGGTGGAAGACAAAACATATATCTGCAGCAGAAGGCGGGAAGATGCAGGGCCTACCAATAACTGGATGTCGCCCGAACTGATGAAAACAACGCTTTACGGACTCCTGGAAGGTTCCATGAAAGGTCGCACACTATATGTGATCCCTTTCTGTATGGGCCCACTCGGTTCTCCATTTTCAAGATATGGAGTGCAGCTCACCGACTCTGAATATGTTGTAGTGAATATGCGCATCATGACCCGGATGGGAGAGGATGTGCTGCCTTATATCAAAAAAGAGAGTTACGTTAAATGCCTGCACTCAGTAGGTGCTCCATTAGAGTCTGGCCAAAGAGATGTCAGCTGGCCATGCAATCCCGATGTAAAATACATCTCTCATTTCCCTGAAGACAAACTCATCATTTCATACGGCAGTGGATATGGTGGTAATGCACTGATGGGTAAGAAATGTTTCGCACTTCGAATCGCATCAGTCATGGGCAGGGAAGAAGGATGGCTGGCAGAACATATGTTGCTCATGGGAGTTCAATCCCCCGATGGGGAGAAAACATACCTGGGAGCTGCATTTCCCAGTGCTTGTGGTAAAACAAATTTTGCCATGATGATCCCGCCGAAGGAATTCGAGGGATGGAAAGTAACAACTGTTGGTGACGACATTGCATGGATACATAAAACCCGGGATGGTCAGCTCTATGCGATCAATCCTGAAGCAGGGTATTTTGGCGTGGCTCCCGGTACCAACTATGAGACCAACCCGAATGCCATGGAAAGTATTAAGACAAATACAATATTTACCAATGTAGCGATCACGCCAGACAAGGATGTATGGTGGGAAGGGCTAACCAAAGAGCCACCAGCCGGACTGACTGACTGGCATGGTCAGCCATGGGATCCAGCCAGCGGTAAGCCTGCGGCTCATCCCAACTCAAGATTCACCGCGCCTGCTATCCAGAATCCGGCTATAGATGATAAATGGGATGATCCCCAGGGCGTTCCTATATCGGCATTTATTTTTGGAGGCCGACGCAGTACCGGTGTTCCGCTGGTCTATCAGTCATTCAACTGGAACTTCGGCGTATACACTGCAACCACCATGGGTAGCGAAATGACTGCAGCGGCATTTGGTGAAATTGGTAAAGTGAGGAGAGATCCCCTGGCTATGTTGCCGTTTATGGGATACCATATTGGTGATTATGTAAATCACTGGCTTCAGTTTGGCAGAGATCTTCCGAATGCGCCACGTGTATTCAGTGTGAACTGGTTCAGGAAAGATGAGAACGGAAAATTCATGTGGCCTGGTTTTGGACAGAATATCAGGGTGCTGAAATGGATCGTTCAGCGCATACGCGGTAACGTTAGTGCGGTGGAATGCCCGATAGGATGGATGCCAAGGTATGAAGATATGGACTGGAAAGGCCTTGAAGAATTTGATAAAGAAAAGTTCACCAGGCTGATGGATGTGGACCGGGAAAGCTGGAAACAGGAACTGCTCAGCCATGAAGAACTATTTGAAAGAATGTACGACAGGCTTCCGAAGGAGTTCTTCCTGATGAAAGAATTATTGTTGTCGTCACTCTGGCGTTCTCCTGAACACTGGGGTCTGCAGCCGGAACTTTAGATATAATGCAATTCCATGAACTGGTTCGTTGAGTTACTCAGGCAGCACGGTATTGCCCAAACGGTGATCATCTATGGCTTACTCATAGCAATAGGGATAACTCTGGGCAAGGTCCGTATCAAAGGGATCTCGCTGGGGGTCACCTGGATACTGTTTGCAGGACTGGCGGTGTCATATTTCGGCGTAACTGTTGATAAGGCGCTGATGTATTTCCTTCGGGATTTTGGACTGATATTATTCGTGTATTCGATAGGGCTGCAGGTTGCGCCAGGTTTTTTTGCATCACTGAAGAAAAATGCCCTGGCCAGTAATATCCTTGCGGCCGCGGTAGTGCTGCTTGGAGTGATCCTGACCGTTGTTTTTTATCTTATTTCCCATAACCAGATCGCTGTTATGACTGGTGTTATGAGTGGCTCGGTCACAAACACACCAGGTCTGGCAGCAGCACAGGCGGCGATCAATGATCTGCACCTCGCCAATATTGACACATCACTTGTTACATTGGCTTATGCAGTAACCTATCCTTTTGGTGTTATCGGAATCATACTGAGTTTAGTGATACTCCAGAAGATCTTTGGGGTGAAACTGGACGAACAAAGAGAGCTGCACCGGAAGCTGAGTGTTTTCACTTCTTCCAAACCCATATCCGTGCATCTCAGGGTGGACAACAAACAACTGATCGGCCAGCCGCTTCGCTCATTGTTCGGGCTCATCAAAGAACCCATTGTTGTTTCAAGAATGTATCACAGGGGCGAGATCATCACGCCAACTCCGGATACCACATTTGCAGAAGGCGACGTGTTACTGGTAGTTGCACCCAGAACCATTGTCAATAAAGAGCTTAAGTTACTGGTAGGCGGTATCAGCGACATGAACCTGAAGAAAGTACCCGACAGTCCCCTGATCTCACGAGAGATCGTAGTGACAAATGCGGAAGTGACACATAAAAGACTGGGCGATATCCCTGAATTGCATCAACACGAATTCACCTTGTCACGCCTTAATCGCGCTGGCGTTGAACTGGTTCCTCACGGTAACCTATACCTGCAGTTGGGGGATATAGTGAAAGCGGTGGGCACAGAAGAAGGCGTCAAAGAAGTGACCGATGCATTGGGTAACTCATTGAAGAAACTCGAAATGCCCGATCTGGCACCTATTTTCATGGGTATTGTATTGGGTGTGATCCTGGGGAGTATTCCGATCTATTTTCCCAATATGCCCGTCCCCGTCAAGATCGGACTTGCAGGCGGTCCATTGATCGTTGCATTGTTGCTCAGTCGTTTTGGAGGCATGCTGTACCTGAATAATTACACTACACGCAGCGCGAACCTGATCGTAAGGGAGCTTGGTATAACTCTGTTCCTCGCCAGTGTGGGCCTG
Organism: Chitinophagaceae bacterium; assembly: GCA_035298945.1. Taxonomy (GTDB): domain Bacteria; phylum Bacteroidota; class Bacteroidia; order Chitinophagales; family Chitinophagaceae; genus Pollutibacter. Next base: position 4,914 of record DATGXN010000153.1, read on the forward strand.
AGCAGCGGCCATAACCTGGCCAATGCATTTGCAGATGGATCAGGCTGGGTATGGATCGGCATGGGCGTGGTGATCACGATGCTGCCTTTACTGATCGTAGGATGGGTGGCCCATAAATATTTCCGCAAAACATATTTCCAGGTCTGTGGCCTTCTTGCCGGGGCATCCACTGATCCCCCCGCTTTGGCCTTTGCTATTAAAGCCGCCGGAAGCGATGTGCCTTCAGAAACCTATGCAACTGTTTATCCCCTGACCATGATCCTCCGGATAGTTGCAGCACAATTGCTGATCATGCTTTTCAGTTGATTCTCCATTGATTTAATTACATTAGTTGCTATGAAATGGATCTTCATATTATGCCTCATTGCTTCACAGGTATGTGCCCAAACCAGGAGGCCTAATATACTTGTGATATTTTCTGACGACCATACACAGCAGACGATCAGCGCTTATGGGAGCCGCCTGATGCAAACGCCCGGTATAGACCGAATTGCAAAAGAAGGTGCAATACTGCGCAATTCTTTTGTGACAAACTCTTTATGTGCACCGAGCAGGGCGGTGTTTCTTACAGGTAAATATGGGCACATGAATGGACTCATAGATAACTCACCTGGAAGACGATTCGATGGAAGCCAGCAACAACTTCAGAAGATCCTCGGTCAGAATGGCTACCAGACCGCATGGATTGGCAAATGGCATTTGCAAACACTTCCGCAGGGATTTGATTTCTGGCGGGTGCTTCCGGACCAGGGAAATTATTTTCAGCCCGACTTTATCAATATGAACAATGACACCACCCGGTATACAGGCTATGTTAGTAACCTGATCAGTGATTTTTCATTGGAATGGCTGAAGAAACGCGATACATCAAAGCCGTTTTTCCTGGTTGTAGGAGAGAAAGCTACTCATAGGGAGTGGCTTCCTGATATCCGTGACCTGGGGGCATTTGATGATGAAGATTTCCCGCTGCCGAGGAATTTATTTGACAAGTATGAAGGCCGGACTGCCGCCATGAAACAGGACATGACCATTGATAAAACCATGCGATTGTATGAAGACCTGAAGATCGGTGTTGATTATAACAAGCGGGGCATGTATGGCAGAATGTCGCCGGAAGAGAAAGCAGCTTACAAAAAATATTACGACAAAGCGGGTGAGGAATATGAGAAGGTGAAGAACGACAGTGTTGCATTGGTGAAGTGGAAATTCCAGCGCTATATGCGTGATTATCTTTCCACGGCGAAAGGCATGGACCGGAATATCAGCAGGATCCTGGATGAACTGGATGCAATGGGGTTAAAAGAAAACACCATAGTCATTTATACTTCAGACCAGGGTTTCTACATGGGTGAACATGGATGGTTCGATAAAAGATTCATGTATGAGGAAAGTTTCAGAACCCCGTTTGTGATCAGGTACCCCGGGCATATCAAGCCAGGGACTTCAGTTGATGATATGATCATTAATATCGACTATGCACCTTCTCTGCTCAGTATGGCAGGAATTAAGGTGCCGGAAGATATGCAGGGAAGTAATTTTGCTCCCCTGCTGGAAAAGCCCGGTTCAGTGAAGACCTGGAGAGATGTGGTCTACTATCATTACTATGAATATCCTGAACCACATCGGGTAGCCAGGCATTTCGGGATCAGGACGTCTCGATATAAGCTCATTCGTTTCTATTATCCTGATCAGGCCTGGGAGTTATATGACCTGGAGAATGATAAGATGGAGATGAAGAATCTCATCAATGATCCGAAGTACAAAAAAATTGCAGAGACCCTGAAACAGCAATTGAAAGAAACTGCGGCACATTTTAAAGATCAGCAGGCGCTAACACTGATGGAAGGCAAGTAAATTCATCATGGATACTTAACAAAAAGATATAATTTGTTTTTAACCAATATCGGAGGCTCCTGATAAATTTGAATACCAAAATATGTAAGATGATCAGAATGGTTGTGTTTGATATGGCAGGCACTACAGTGAATGAAGATAATGTGGTTTATAAAACCATACAGAAGGCATTTATTGAAGAGGGCATTGATGTAAGCCTGGAACAGGTGCTTCAACATGGTGCAGGTAAGGAAAAACTCCAGGCCATTAAGGATATTCTTTTTGAAGTATTTCAGATCAGTAATGAACAATTGGCAAGTAAAATTCATCTTGCATTCAAAGAACATTTGGTCAGGGCCTATGAAGATCTGCATGTAACGCCTGTTGAAGGCGCCGAGGATGTTTTCAGGTTTCTTAAGCATTCGGGAATATTCTGTGTACTAAATACGGGATACGATAGCAAAACCGCAAATGGCTTATTAAAAAAACTGGGTTGGGACAGGTCAGATCTGATCAATGGGGTGGTCACTGCCAGTGACGTACCCAAGAGCAGGCCATTCCCGGATATGATCGAGGCTGCCATGAGGAAAACGGGCGTGAACAATCCGCTTGAAGTAATTAAGATAGGAGACTCAACTGTTGATATTAAGGAGGGCCAGAATGCTGGTTGTGGTCTCAACATCGGAATAACCGGAGGTGCACAAACCCGGAAGCAGTTGGAAGAACAGGGTCCTGATTTCGTGATCGATCATCTTGTGGAACTCATCCACATCATAAAACGGGAGAACACACCAACGTCCTTTGTATATTGAGTAGTGCCATTATTTCCTGATCTCAAAAATATAGCCTTCAATTGTTTCTGTTCCTTCATTCATCAATGTAAGCAGAGAAGCTTCCTCAACCCACTTGATATCACCCTCTCTTAACGTTAAGGTCTTGCCTTTTTCGCTGAAAGACAGGTTTCCTTTATAAGTGATCATAATGGCCGGATTCGAATTCATTTGAAAATCGAGACTGCTGTTGGCATTAAGCTTAAGCGGATAGATCCTCACTCTTTCAAAGTATTCGGGTTTGCCAAATCCTGCAATAGGATCGGGGTATTTGCTTTTGGCCTCACCGGTGAACTCTATAAGAATGGATTGATGATCAACGCTGTCTAAATTCCTGATCTTGTGAACCTGCTTTTTTTTGAATTCTGAATACCAGGTTTCTCCCCGGCTGCTGACAAATTTTTCACCGGGTTTGCCATAGGTTTCATCATACACATATGCGTCTTTCATGATCAGGAAAATAGAAGGGGTCTCGTGTATATGAAACTGTGTGGTCTCGCCCGGCAATATGCGGGGATACATGATGGTCACCAGTTTATTCTTGAACACGATCTTGTGGCTGGGTTCTTTTTTTACAGGAACTGGTGATTGTGCAGTTGCCCCTGATGAAAAGAAAAGGAGAGCAAGACTGAGTGTATAAATGAAATTATTTTTCATCCTGATTCATAAAGATCAAGGCCAGCAAAAAAATGGTAGTCAGTGAGAAAGCAGTCTGTTGAGCATTCCATTGCTCCGACTGCCACATCAGGAACCATTCGCCGGCAACGGTGATAAAGAAAATGAAAAAAACTAACATCGCCGAAGCTAGAGCCGTAATAGTGAGTTTTTTCGATGACTGGAACGTTTCAGCCGATGACTTGTAATTTCTGATCATTTTAATGGAACCCATCAGCAACATGCTGGCTATACTTAGTTCCGCCAGGATGATGGATATATACATGATATGGTGAAGTCTGCCATTATGAATGGCTCTCCATCCGGTTTGTTCACTGGAGAACACGTCTTCCATGCCTGCCACCTTACTTACAAAATTGAAATTGGATCCGTAATCTGTGATATTGTTCAAGCAGACCAATACCATATAAACAGTAAAGGCCAGTGAAATAGCTATTCGGATCTGCCTTGTGTTCATTCAATTAAAAGTACAAAATACACCAGACGGCACAAATTCTGACTCTCCGGCTCTCTGACTCGTTGACTCTCTACCTGATGGAAGCAATAATTCGCAATGGTCCACCGCTGCCTTTGGCGATCTTCATGGGCAGTGCAACCACATAGATTCCCTTTGCGGGTAGTTTGTCCAGGTTGGCAAGATTTTCAAATCCCGGCTTATTGTTTCCCATCAGTACCTGGTGGGTGGCGAAATCTTTTGACTGTCCGCGGTCGAGGCTGGGTGTGTCAAGTCCCATGGCTTTGATATTCCGGTTCTTGATCAGCCAATCAGCGGTAGCTGGCGCAATGCCGGGGAAGTGGAGTTCAGGTATGGCTTCTACACCTTTCTTTGCGGTGCCGAAATATTTTTGACGATCGGGATAAAAGGCTCCGTATCCAGTTCTCACCAGCACAATGCAGTTATCAGGTATCCTGCCATTCTTCTTCTCCCAATTCTCTACATCTTCAACGCTGAGCAGATAGTCACGGTTGGCCAATGCTTTTTTGGAGATATCTATGACTACGGCATTCCCCGTTAAGCTGCTGAGCGGTATCTGGTCGACTGTGAGTTTGTTGGCGGCAAAATGAATGGGAGCGTCAAGATGCGTCCCTCCATGTTCAGGCGTACTTAATGAATAAGAAGAGTAATAATATCCAAGAGGTGTCAATCCTTCTGCATCTGTACTATGTTCAAATCCTTTCAGATTGTTTGGCCAGTATAGCGTACTGGTGTCAAAACTATGGGTAAGGTCGATCCATTCGGGAGATTGGAAAGATGCTGTTTTGTTATGGCAGGAGGCGCTTACGAGCAGTATCAGAATGTATAAGATTCTCATGAATTCAGTTTGATACCGGTAAAGTTATACTTTCAGGGTATTCGGAGTTCCGCGATTTATTTTTACCTTTTAGTAAACACACTACATGAAGAATCTCCTGCCTGCATTTTTCCTGTTGGTCATTTTCTCCTGCTCGCCATATAAAAAGGTTACAGTATCTGCCAGTGAGTACATGACAAATAATATGAAGGGGTCCACACATGCCGATGTGATCAAATCGCTGGGTACCTATACAAAGCGAACCGACGTTGAAAATGGCTACAAACTTTTATTTGATTATTCATTCACGCTGAACGACGGGGCCAATAAAACGCAGAATTATAAGAAGGTGAATTCATCCTCACCGGCAATGCCCAGCCTTGATCCAAAAAAGATGAATATTGACCCCAGGTCAAGTTCTGACAAACAACCCAGTATGGCACAGTTCGGGGATACTAAAATGGCGAAGTTCCTGGAGGTCAGTTTTGATAATAATGGTAAGGTGCAAAGCGTAAGGGCCGAAGGATTTCCTGACTCAGTTAAGTCCATACCAAAAAAATAAAAAGCCTCCGCATTGGCGGAGGCTTTAATTCAATATAAATGGATATTATTTTTTCGGCTTGCGATACTGGTTGTACCAGGTGATCTTTCCGGTGCTGTCCACTATATTCAGGTCGTGCCAGTCTGAAGAATCAACCTTACCGGTTTTATAAGTATCATACTCAGTATAATAGGTTGCAATAATCTGGTGGCCTTTGTCTGATTTCATTTTATTCCATGCTATCATATCGATCCTGACATTGCTGAGGCTGTCACGGAAGGTCTTCCAGGTTTTCATCAGGTCAGCATTTGAATACATTTTTTGAATGCCCTGCCAATTGGTGAAGCTTATGCTGTCGCCCATTACAGAGGCATAAGTTGTGAAGTCGCCATTTTCCCAATACTTGTAGGAGTCCAGCACGGTTTTAAGGTCTTTGTCGGAGATATCCTGGGTGAAATTTGAAGAATAGGATGCTTTGTATGGCATCTCCACGGTAGCCTTGGTTTCTGTGGGTGCTGCTGCTTCAGCAGGTTTCTCGGCTTCTTTTGTTGCATTCTGGCAAGCGAAAAGAATAAATGACATGGAGACCAGCAAACTGATTTTTTTCATACGTTCTCGTTTTGATTGGTGAAGGTGATCAACCGCTGTCAAATGTTTTATGGCAGTGGTTGTTTGCGAGAAAGGTATTGATTATTGCAGGCCGGGCGACTGTAGTAACCAGTATTGGTGAGGAGTTAGCAGATCCTGGGTAGTTGTTCTCCGGTCAGGTAACTAACGATGCGGGTTCCACCTATTCGGCTTCTCATGGTAACTTTTCCAGGATATTGATCCGAGACTTCGCCAATGATGCATGCATTGGTGCCGTTGATGTCTTTTTTCAATGTGGCCAGGAAGTGATCAGCGGATGCTTTGCTGACTACAGCCATGAACAAGCCTTCATTGGCTACGTAGAGTGGATCAAGACCCAGCATTTCGCAGGCGGCATCAACGCGGTCGTCAACCGGGAGCGCATTTTGATCCAGGTGATATCCCAGCTGGGTCAGTTCTGCTATTTCATTGAGTACTGAAGCAACGCCACCGCGTGTGGGGTCGCGCATGAATTTGATATCGTTCCCAAATTCTTCGATGAGTGCGAGTACGGTATGATTGAGGTTGGTGGAATCAGTTTCAATATCCGTTTCGAATTCCAGTCCCTGCCGCACACTCATGATTGCCATACCGTGGGTAGCAATATTTCCGCTGACAATGATCTTATCTCCTGAGCGGATATTCCCGTGATGGATCGCCGCTTTTGGATGGATATATCCTATGCCTGAGGTATTGATGAATATCTTATCTCCTTTCCCTCTTTCAACCACTTTGGTATCGCCGGTGACAATTTTTACATCTGCCTTTGCTGCAGCTTCTTTGATGCTCACCAGCACTTTCCAGAATTCGGCCATCGTTAATCCTTCTTCAATGATGAACCCCAGGGAAAGATATTTTGCTTTTGCGCCACACATGGCCAGGTCATTTACTGTTCCGTTGACAGCGAGGTCTCCAATATTGCCTCCCGGGAAAAATACCGGCGAGACCACATAACTATCTGTACTGAATGCCAGGTTCCCATTCAGATGAAAACTTGCACCGTCGTGCTGCTGGTTGAGCAGATCGTTACTGAGCAGGTCGAATACGCCCGATTGCAAAAGCCTGTGTGTAAGTAAACCGCCACTTCCATGGCCCATAGTGATCACGTCAAAATCGAATTTGGGCATGGGACACTGGAGCGATATGTTAACTGCATTCATTATGATACGCTTACTGGTTCTTGTGCAGAAGAATGAGAATAATGGAAGTATGCCGCACAGGCTCCTTCACTACTCACCATAGGAGCGCCCAGGGGATGTTCTGGTACACAGCGGGTTCCAAAATTTGGACACTGCCTTGGTTTTTTCAGTCCTTTCATAATATCTCCGCTGATACAATCTTTGTTCTCTTCTGCAGCCGGAAGGTCAAGGTTGAATTTTACTCTTGCATTATATTTCCTGTAACGTTCGTTGACTTCATATCCGCTTTGCGGAATATTTCCCAATCCACGCCAGGCCCTGTCTCCCACATCAAATACCTCAGCGATGGTTTCAATGGCCATTTTATTTCCTTCCCTTTGTACACTTCTTGAATATTGGTTTTCCAGTTTGTATATGCCGGCTTCGAGTTGCTGTACCGCCATCAGGATTCCCTGCAAGAGATCCACTGGTTCAAATCCTGTGACTACGATCGGGCATTTATATTTCTCAACAATAGGATAATATTCTTCCATACCCATGATGGTGCAAACATGCCCTGCCGCCAGGAATGCGTCAATGCGGTTCTCTTCATCACCCAGAATGGCTTCCATGGCTGGTGGTACTAAAACATGTGAAGCCAGGATGCTGTAATTATTAAGCCTTAAATGATCAGCCTGTATAACACTCAGCGCATTGGCAGGAGCGGTAGTTTCAAAACCTACCGCGAAAAAAACCACCTGTTTACCAGGATTATCTTTAGCTAATTGAACAGCTTCAAGGGGTGAGTATAAGATCCTTACATCTGCACCTTCTGCTTTGACTTCGAGCAGGCTTTTGGCAGAGCCAGGTACGCGGAGCATATCACCAAAAGAGCAAAGGACCGTCCCCGGTTGCTTTGCAAGGTGGATTGCCTCGTCTATCACGCTGATGCTCGTGACACATACCGGGCACCCCGGTCCGTGTACCATATTGATCTCCTTCGGAAGCATGTCGAGAATTCCATTCTTCACCAGGCTGTGTGTCTGGCCCCCGCAGATCTCCATCAAAGTCCAGGGTCTCGTAGTGATTCTGTGGATCTCCCTGATAAATACCTCCACCATTTCGGGGTCGCGATATTCTGACAAATATTTCATTAGTGGCAGTTTTACTGTTTAAGTCAAAGGTCAAAAGTGAAAAGGCAAAAAAGGTGTTCATATTTTGATTTTGACTTCATCTTCATTTAATTCCTCTACTTCCCCCATCTCTTTCAGGTAGCTGAAAACTTTCCGGGCTTCTTCTTCATCAACAACAGAAATGGCCACTCCAACGTGTACCAATACATAGTTGCCCACTACTGCTTCAGGCACCATGCGCAGGTTCACCTGCTTATTGATCCCGCCAAATGACACTTTCCCTGAGCGGAAGGTATCATCCAGCTGTGCTGTGATCTCAATGATCTTACCTGGTATTGCTAAACACATATGAAGGATTTAATGTGGTCTTTGTATTCAATTTATTGGCATGGTACATGGCCAGCTGCCCAAACCCGATGCACTCATCATTAGGACTGAGTTGCTTATGGAAATAAAGATTCTTCCGGCGTCCAAGATGCTTGATGATCAGATCAACCAGTAAAGCATTCTGAAATACGCCACCACTGAAAGCAAGATTCCTGGTATTATACCTGTCACTGATCTCTTCGATCATAATTTCAAGCGAATTGAAGATCTTGCCGGCGATCCAGGATTTGCTGTAGCCATGTAAAACATCAGACATCATTTCTTCAAGGAACAGACCGGTATCTATACTGTCGCTGATCACGGGCATGGGGTAACTGAAAGAGGAATAATGATGACTTCCCCTCGCCAGCGCTTCAAGCTTCATAACAGCCTCGCCTTCAAAACTGTTCTGTGTGCAAATTCCCAATATGGCCGCCAGACCATCCAGGAAACGCCCCATCGAACTGGTATGTAAAGTTTGTTCCTGCAATAGCAGTTTCTGGTAATAACTCCATTCGCTATGTGTGAACTGATGGTGTATCACTGCGTGGTATTCCGGCATATCGTGCAGCAGACTCAGCGCTGATAATCTTGGTTCACGACTCATCTTGTCTCCCAGGATCTGAGGAAAATATTTCAGGTGGAGTTTTCGGTCCATCTCCTGGTCCTGGTACATTAAAACTTCACCTCCCCAGACCTGTCCATCGTCGCCATATCCAGTTCCGTCCCAGATGAAGCCCAATATGGGTTCATCTGAATGTACAAGGTCGTTTTCAGCAAGCACCGCGGCAAAATGTGCGTGGTGGTGCTGCACTTCAATCAGTTTTTTCTGCTTCTGCTCAGCCAACTGCCGGCCCATTGCGGAAACATTGTAAGATGGATGTTTATCGGCGAGAACCACTGAAGGTTCAAAATGAAGCAGTTGTTTTAAATGTGTCAATGTATTTGAATAGCTCTCCTGGGATTCTACAGATCCCTGGTCCCCCAGGTATTGGCTGATATAGAGATTATTCTTTTGATGAACAGCAAATGCGCTTTTCAGTTCTCCACCCATGGCAAGAATGTATTCTGTATTGCCTTTGAACGGGGAGGGGAAATAATTTGGTGCAAGCCCACGGCTTCTTCTGAGGATGATCTGTTGTCCTAATTCGGTGAACTGAATAACAGAATCATCCTGGGGTGCAACAATCTCACGGTCGTATGTAAGTATATGATCTGCCACATCGAACAGATGTGCCAGTGCGTCTTCATCTTTATAAATAATGGGTGCCCCGCTTATATTGCCGCTGGTTGCTACAACTGGGATCTTAACTGCTGATGCTATGAGTTCGAGTAACGGCGACGAGGGCAGCATGATGCCGATCTTGTCTAATCCCGGAGCCACCTGCTCCTGGCAGATCCGTAAATTTTTCCTGGCCCTGCAAAGCACTATGGGCGCAGCTTTGCTTTTAAGCGAATGAATTTCGAAAGACCTGAGTTCAAGATCATCTTCTGCCATTTCGATAGAAGGATACAAAATAGCCAATGGCTTCACTGGCCTTTGTTTTCTTTCCCTCAATGTTTGAATGGCAACTTCATTAGTGGCATCACAGAGCAGGAGATAGCCCCCCACGCCTTTTACAGCAACAATTTTTCCGTCGAGGATTGCTTTGGAAACCTGTGCTATTAGATTTTCGTCCTGCTCACTGCTCACTGCTTCCTGCTCACTACTGGTATAATAATGCAACTTGATCTCACAATCCCCACACGAATTCGTCTGACTGAAATGCCTCCTGTCGTGGATGTTATGATATTCGGTTTCGCAGGCAGCGCACATATGGAGATCGTGCATGGTGGTATTATTCCTGTCGTAGGGCAGGGCTGTCTGAATAGAGTACCTGGGTCCACAGTTCAGGCAGGTAGTGAATCCATAACCATATCTCCTGTTGGCGGGATCGTGGATCTCTTCCCTGCAGCTATCGCAGATAGCAATGTCCGGAGTAAGAAGAAGATCGGGTTCAGTATTAGTTATGGAGTGAATGATACTGAACCCTTCATACTTCTTCTTTTCAATTTCAGCGATAAAATGTTCAGTTATAATCGCGTTAACAGGAGGATTCTGAATGATATACTGATAAAATTCTTTTGCTTTTTTTTCATTTGCGTTGATCGCAATATGTACGCCATCGTTGGTATTGCTTACACAACCGCTGAGCTTCATCTCTTCTGCCACTCTGCATACGTATGGCCTGAATCCAACACCCTGTACTATGCCTTTGATATGTATATGAAAGGTTTGCATGTCTATACTTCCTGTGGTATCAGGATTTTTGAGTGAAGCCAGTTGTACCAGCTTTCAAGTCCTTCACCGCTTGTGCAGCTGAGTTCACAGAACTCAAGGTTGGGATTGATCTTTCTTGCATTCTCTTTCACCTTGTCCATGCTGAACGGAACATAGGGCAGCAAGTCCACCTTATTAATAATGCATAGCGATGAAGTATGGAACATGTCAGGGTATTTCAACGGCTTGTCGTCACCTTCAGTCACGCTGATGATCACCACTCTTTCTTTTTCACCCAGGTCGAACATAGCAGGACATACGAGGTTGCCAACGTTTTCGATGAACAACACCGAATTTTCAACGAGTTTCATGCCATGTACGGCGTGGTAGATCATGTGGGAATCAAGGTGGCATCCCTTGCCGGTATTGATCTGTGTTACTTTTGTTCCGGTAGCATGTATCCTGTCAGCATCATTGGTAGTTTGCTGGTCCCCTTCTATGACTGCGAATTCCATCCTGCCTTTAAGATCGGTCAGGGTCCGCTCGAGCAGAGAAGTTTTGCCTGAGCCGGGAGAACTTACCAGGTTCAGCGCAAGGATGTTCTTGGCATCGAAATAGCCCCTGTTCCTTTCGGCGAGCAGATTATTATGATGTAACACATCCTGCTCCACATCCACGATCGTTTTATGGCTATGCCCCTGATCATGGATATGGTCATGGGTATGTTCGTGATCGTGATGAATGGTACTTATTGCACCCGAATCGCAGCCGCAAGTTGCGCACATAGTAAAAGTTTTAGGATACCACCAGCGATTTTACCCTGAGTTCTTTTCCCCTGGTGATATTGATTAAATGTCCGCCGCAAACAGGGCAGGGATCATAGTAATGCTGAACTGAAAAACTGATTCCGCAGTCTATGCAGTCAGCAGAAGCTTCGATCTTATTGATCCTGCGTACAGCGTTTTCAAGAATTGTTCTTTTTACACCTTCCGTCCATGCGAATTCAAGGGCTTCGAACTCGATGCCGCTTAATGTGCCGATATCCAGTTCTATTTCATCAACACAGGTAGCCTCGGCCTGTGAAGCCTGGCGCTCCGCGATATCGATAATGCTCATCACTATGGACAGTTCGTGCATGATCAGGCTTTTTGGTTCTTCCTGCGAAGATTACGTACAAGTATAACCGTAATAGCAAGCACAGTGATATTCACTATTGCATGAGATGGCTGGATGAAATAATGGATAATGGTATATCCGCCGTCCGTGTCATGACCCCCGTGCCCGGGATGTGCCATAAGAGACAAAGGCATTAACATAGCCAGCATAGAAGCCAGTCTGATCGCGATCTTTTTCATTGTAAACCGGTTTTTAGGAATACCAATAATATTGAGAACCCCCGCATTATCCCATGAGGAAAGTCATAATATATCATGACAATAATTGCAGCCGACGGCTGATATTGAACATACTTTAGTAACGTCTTTCCCACCTCACCTTAAAACCGATCTGCATGTCAAACGATGTCCTCACTAAGCAGCCTACTTATTATCAGGAGATCATACGTAAAGGCTACTCGCGCCGTGATTTTATCAGGTTTGCCGGAATGATGGCTGCCTTTATTGGCGTTGAGAATTCAGCTATTGGCCAGGTTGCCAAAGCGCTTGAGACCAATCCCCGCATACCTATTATCTGGCTGCACTTCCAGGAATGTACCTGTTGCAGTGAGAGTTTTATCAGGAGCTCCCACCCCATTGTGGCGGATATCCTGCTGGACAAGGTATCTCTGGACTATACGGAAACCCTGATGGCAGCATCCGGTATTCAGGCTGAGGAGGCGCTGAAGAATACCATGACAAAATACAAAGGTGAGTATATATTATGTGTAGAGGGAAGTGTGCCAACTGCGGCAGACGGGGTTTACTGCATGATCGGTGGTAAAACATCGATGCAGATACTCGACGAGGCTGCAGAAGGTGCAAAGGCCATCATTGCCTGGGGCAGTTGCGCCTGCAATGGTTGCGTACAGGCCGCCAAGCCAAATCCAACTTCTGCCACCCCGATCCACAAACTGGTGAAAGGTAAACCAGTGATAAAAGTCCCGGGTTGTCCTCCAATCGGTGAGGTCATGGCGGGCGTTATTGTCCACCTGCTCACGTTCGGAAAAATTCCAGAGCTCGACAGGCTGGGCCGGCCAAAAGCTTTCTACAGCAAACGCGTTCACGATACCTGCTATCGCCGTCCATACTTTGATGCAGGTTTGTTTGTTGAATCTTTTGACGATGAAAATGCACAGAAAGGATATTGTTTGTATAAAGTAGGATGTAAAGGCCCATCAACCTATAACGCCTGTGGTGTTACCAAATGGAATGGAGGCACCAGCTTCCCGATCCAGTCCGGACATCCTTGCATTGGATGTTCTGAAGAGAATTTCTGGGATAATGGCAGGTTCTATGAAAGAGGCTCCGCCTTTGCCGGATTCGGTATCGAGTCAGATGCCGATACACTCGGTAAAGTAGCTCTTGGAGTTACGGGCGCAGCACTTGCAGGGCATGCGATCTATACCAATATCAATAAGTCAAAAATCATCGATCGACTTACTGCAGAGGGTAAAGCCAGCGAGAAAGAAATGGAAGGATAGTTTAGCAGGTTGCAGGTAACCCCGACAGAGTCGGGGCAGGTTGCACAAAGCTTTTAATCATTATTTAGATAACCAATTATATGAGTAAACGAATAGTTGTTGACCCGATCACAAGAATTGAAGGTCACTTACGCGTTGAGGCCGATATCGAAAACGGTAAAATAAAAGATGCATACAGCAGTGGTACCATGGTAAGGCTGCTGGAGGAGATCCTGAAGGGGCGTGACCCCCGGGATGCCTGGGCTTTTGTTGGCCGTGTTTGTGGCGTATGCACATCTACGCACTCGCTCAATTCAGTGCGTACTGTTGAGGACGCGCTGGATATCGTTATCCCGCCTAACGCAGAACTGGTTCGTAACATCATGCACTGTGCTTTATACATGCACGATCACGTAGTGCATTTCTATCATCTGCACGCTATGGATTGGGTAGACGTGGTGGATGCCCTGAAAGCAGATCCGCAGAAAACCTCCGAGCTCGCCCAAAGCATTTCCAGCTGGCCAAAAAGTTCTCCCGGTTATTTCAGGGATGTACAAAGCCGTATCAGGAAGTTCGTTGAGAGCGGACAACTCGGCATTTTTGCCAATGGATACTGGGGGCACCCGGCTTACAAACTTCCATCTGAAGTGAACCTGATCGGTCTTGCTCACTACCTGGAAGCCCTTGAATGGCAGAAAGAAATGGTTAAGGTCCATGCAGTATTCGGAGGCAAAAACCCTCACCCCAATTACCTGGTAGGTGGAATGGCCTGTGCGATTGGTATTGACGACGTGAGCGGATTAAATGCAGAGCGTCTTGCATTGGTTGGAAAGATTTTGAAAGATGGTAAAACATTCATCGAACAGGTTTACATTCCTGACCTGATGGCGGTTGCATCTTTCTACAAAGACTGGGGTGCAATAGGGGGAGGACTCGGAAACTATATGGTGTATGGAGATCTTCCAACTAATGGTATCAGGGACAAATCAAGTTATAAGTTCCCCGGCGGTGTGATCATGAATAAAGACATCAGCAAAGTGATGGATGTTGATCTTCGTAAGGAAGATGAAATTCAGGAATTTATTTCACACTCCTGGTACGAGTATAAAGAAGGTAAAGACAAAGGACTTCATCCTTATAAAGGTGAAAGTAAAATAAAGTACACCGGTCCCAAGCCTCCGTTTGAACATCTTGACACTACAAAAGATTATAGTTACCTGAAAACTCCACGTTGGAAAGGCAATGCCATGGAAGTAGGTCCGCTTGCACGTGTGCTTGTGGGTTATGCAAGAGGCAGGGAAGATTTTAAAGCAGTGGTGGATAAAGCGCTTACCGATCTGAATGTTCCGGTTACTGCTTTGTTCTCAACACTGGGAAGAACGGCTGCCCGCGGACTGGAAGCACAACTTGCCGCCACCTGGGTTCAGGATTTCTTCCAGGAGTTGCTCACCAATATCAAAAATGGAGATACCAGGATGGCAGACTCATCTAAGTTCGATCCTAAGACCTGGCCGAAGACCGCCATGGGTGTTGGTCACTCAGAAGCTCCACGCGGCGCACTGGCACATTGGATCAATATAGAAGATGAAAAGATCGCCAACTATCAGCTGGTGGTTCCCACAACCTGGAATGCTTCACCAAGAGATAATAAAGGACAGATGTCTGCTTATGAAGCAGCATTGATCGATACTCCGGTAGCCCGGGAAGATCAGCCGCTGGAGATCATCCGAACCATTCACAGCTTTGATCCCTGCATGGCCTGTGCCGTCCATCTCTATGATGAAGAAGGTAAGAATATAGCAAGAGTCAGTGTGGTAGGTGATTAATCTCTAAACAACCCCGTTATGTCAACAAAATATTTGCGCGTTCACAGGCTTCGCCGGATATATGTATGGGAGTTGCCCGTAAGAATATACCATTGGCTGAATGCTGCTGCTATAATAGCACTTATTGTCACCGGTTTCTGGATCGCAGATCCTCCTGCCCTGATGAGTAACCAGGAGGCATCGAACCGGTATCTTTTCGGATGGGTGCGATACATACATTTCATTTCTTCCTACATCTTCTTCTTCAATTTCCTGTTCAGGATATATTGGGGATTTGCAGGAAATAAATACGCCGACTGGAAACAGTTTATCCCAACATCAAAAAGATTCATCAGAGAAATGTGGGCTGTGTTCAAGATCGATATCCTGATGCTGAAGAAAAATGGACAGCAGCAGGAACATATCAGTATCGGGCATAACGCTATGGCGGGATTTATTTATTTCCTGACCTTCCTCGCATTCCTGGTACAATGCCTCACTGGTTTTGGTCTTTATGCTGGTATGAGTGGATGGTGGCTTCCTAAATTGTTTGCCTGGGTGCCTTCTGTTTTTGGAGGTGATATTCTTACCCGGCAAATACACCACTGGACCATGTGGTTCTTCATCCTGTTTGCTGTAGTGCATGTATACCTGGTATTTTACCATGATTATGTGGAAGGCCGGGGCGAGATCAGCAGCATGGGCGGCGGATGGAAATTCATTGAAGAGGAAGTATTTGAAGAGAACAGGCACCATACACCTAATCCAGACAGTTCAGAAGTAGTGGGTACAGCATAATGGATAAGAAAACACTTATAATGGGCATTGGCAATTACCTCATGTGTGATGAAGGTATTGGCGTGCACGTGGTTGAACAACTGCAGAACGAATCCCTGCCAGGTAATGTTTCAGTACTCGATGGAGGTACCGGTGGATTCCATCTTCTTGAATATTTTGAGAATCACGATCACGTGATCCTGGTTGATGCTACACTGGATGGGAGAGAGCCCGGAACTATCAGGAAGATCAAGCCAAAATATGCCAAAGATTTTCCTCCTGCGATGAGCACCCATGATATCGGTTTGAAAGATATGGTGACGGCATTGCAGTTCATGGATAAAATGCCTGAGATAGACCTTTTTGTTGTCAGTATCAGATCCATACAAGATCAGGGAATAGAGTTAACGCCAGTTGTCAAAGCCAGGATTCCGGAACTAATTCGGTTAGTCAAAGAAGCCATTTGAATTAGGCGAGAGGCGAGAGGCGAGAGGCGAAAGGCGAAAGGCGAGAGGTTGTTTCTCTCGCCTCCCATCTCTCGCCTCTCGCCTAATATTTTGCTGCTTGCTTAATTAAGATTACCTTCTCTGGAATTCCTCCTATTTAAATTCGGTCATCATCCTCTGACCGACTTCCTTTTATTTTTTAACCTCAAATACACTAAACATGAGAAGACTTCTCTTGCTCTGCCTTTTAATTCCCGTTATTGGCATGAGCCAAACCAAGAACATTGTTTCTGTCCAAAGAAATTTTGCAAAAGTTGACAAGGTGCTTGAATTTGAAAAAGCACTTGGTGCACACGCCCAGAAATATCATACTGGCGATGCCAAATGGCGGGTGTATGAAATCTCGTCTGGTCCTGATGCTGGTGGGTACCAAATTGTTGAAGGGCCTTTTAATTGGGCTGGGCTGGATTCAAGAGGAAACCTAGGCGCCGATCATACTCTTGATTACAACAAGAATGTGGCTCCATTTGCCACTCAAGATTATCAATCTGGTTATTACGAATACCAGGAGAGCCTGAGTACCGTAGCCTTAGGTGAATTTTCGAATAAGATCCAGATCAGTCATTGGTTTCCTAAAGCCGGCTACAGTATGGCAGTGAGGGGACTGATACAGAGGATGAAAAAGCTCTGGGAAAGTGACGGGACCACTGTTGCTGTATATATGACAAGTTCTTCAGGTCCTACTCAGTATACTATAGTAACCAGGTACAAGAACGGCTTCAAAGACAGGGATATCGTTAATCCACTAAATTTCAGAGAAAGATTTGAAAAAGCGAATGGCACAGGTTCTTTTGACGAGTACCTTGATGTGTTCCAAAACAAAATGGACAGGACTTGGAGTGAGTTGCTGGAATTGAGGCCGGAATTAGGATCGAAATAAGCAGTAAGCAGTGAGCAGTGAGCGGTGAGCGGTGAGCAGGAAAAAATCTGCTTACTGCTCACCGCTCACTGCTTTTTTAGAGTTTGCTCTAAAAACGAAAACACTTCCCTCCTGATCCATTCTGCATCAAACATCTCTCCATAGTGCGGAGCACCGGGTACCATGATCAACTTACTTTGAACGCCAGCCAGTCTTAACCAGCTGTTCAGATACCGGGACTGGGTATTGGGAACTGATGCGTCTTTCTCACCCTGTATGATCAGAAAGGGAGGATCACCTTTATCTACGTAAGTAACAGGGCTGGCTCGCCTGGCAAGATCCGGACGGTCTACGGGTGCAGCACCCAGAAGTATCGTTATAGGTTCTGAGGGCTTGTTGATTGATGTGTCTGATCCAAAAGCCAGGAAGTCAGCCGGCCCGTAAAAATCCACTACCGAACTTATTTTAAAGATTCCCGGCTTACCATCGAAATAGAAATCATTCATTTTATTATTGCCAGCTAATGCAATGAGGGAAGCAAGATGTCCTCCTGCAGAAAATCCAACCAGGGTGATCCGGTTTTTATCATAGCCGTATTTTGATGCATTGTTGTACAAATACTGAATGGCCCTGTTGCAATCCTGCACCATAGCCGGGAAGGGTTTGGTAGTGCTATGCCGGTAATCGATCGATGCCAGGGCATACCCTTTTTCAATGAACTCCCTCACTGTATTTTTCATGTAGCCCATATCGGCGTACTTGTCGTTCAGCATCCATGCGCCGCCGTGGATCCAGATAATGAGAGGCGGTAGGCGGGAGGCATGAGGAGGAAGATAGATGTCGAGCAGATGTTTCTTTAATGTATCTCCGGCATAATTGATATTCTCATGAAAAACAGTATTGTCCGGGAAGTACTTTTTTACCGGCGACTGCGCAGTTACGATCACCGTTGTAAAACAGGTGAGCAGAAGGAGCATGATTTTTCTAGTCATGGAATTGGATCATTGTTTTGATGTTATTGGGGTCCGATACCGTATTGCTGAACAGGTCAGCGACCTGGGAGAAATTCAATCTGCTGGTGATAAACGATGAGGGAAATAATTTCTCTTCCCGGATGCAGCTGATCACATATTCAAAATCCTTTACTGTTGCATTCCGGCTGCTCATCAGGGTCGCTTCTCTTTTGTGAAATTCAGGATGGTTGACAATAATGTCGCCGCGCTGTAATCCGATTAAAACGTATCGCCCGGTGTGTGCAAGGTATTGAAATGCATTATTGATCGCAGAGAGATTGCCCGTGGCGTCAATGACCACGGTTGGCATATCGCCGCGCGTAATGTCCTGGAGATGATCCAGAAAACCTGCATCTTTTGCATTCAATGTATAAGGTACATGCAGTTCGTCCCTGCAAAATGCCAGTCTCTGTTCATTGACATCTGCTGCGATCACATGTCCGCCGGCGATCCTGGCAAAGGCCATCGTCCCCAAACCGATCGGGCCTGCACCTATGATGAGTACGTGCTCTCCCGGCTGAATGGAAGCTCTTGAAACACCATGGGCACCAATGGCCAGGGGTTCTACCAATCCCAACTCATCATCCTTCAGGCCCTCGGCCCTGAGAAGCGTGTAAGACGGTAGGGAGAGATATTCAGTCATTCCCCCATCCGTATGCACTCCAAGCACTTTTATATTTACGCAGCAGTTGGTTTTACCCTTCCGGCACGCTACACATTTCCCACAGGAGATATAAGGCATTACAGTGAGGAGTTCCCCTGCTTTGAAGCCAGCATCTCCTTCCACAAATTCAACGGCTAATTCGTGCCCCAGCACCCTTGGATACGAAAAATAAGGCTGGGTGCCATCAAAAGCATGGATGTCAGTACCGCATACGCCTATCTTCCTGATCCTGACAATGGATTCCCCGGTGTTAAGCGTGGGTTCGGGAACTGTTCTGTATTCAAATCTTCCGGGTTCTGTGCATACCAGTTGTTGCATGGTAGAAAGTTAGAAAAAAATCCGCCATGGGCCTTGTTTGTGATTCTAATCATAATCGATTTTTTGTACCCGAAGTAGCTTTCCCAATTCCTAAATAAAACGTTATGAAAAAGACATTCCTGATCTTCGCGGTAACCGCATTCACATTCTTTTCCTGTAGTTCCGGCGATAGCGGAAAAACAGTAGGTACGGCCAGCAACACAGAGGCAGTAAAAGAGGGAGGACAATCCACTGTGCAGGATGATGTTTCGCAGAAAGATGTGGTAAAAGTGGCCGTGGGCAGCCCTGATCACACTACACTGGTTACTGCGCTGAAAGCTGCAGAATATGTAGATGTGCTTACCAACGCAGGCCCGTTCACAGTTTTTGCTCCAACCAATGCCGCATTTGATAAGCTTCCTGCCGGTACAGTTGAAGGACTGCTGAAGCCAGAGAGTAAGGCAGATCTCCGCAATATCCTGGAATATCACGTGTTTGTAGGTGTTCTGAAACCTGAAATGCTGGAAGATGGCCAAACCTATGGCCAGGTTAACGGCGATAATATCACCATCGGCAAAAAAGACGGCAAGCTGACCGTCAATGGAGCCAATATCATTGCATCTATTCCGGCATCAAACGGTATCATCCATGTGATAGATGCAGTGTTGCTGCCACCTGCAAAAAAATAAACGACCCATCGGTCAGTACACGATGATCTCGTCTGCAAACAGGAAACCGGTATGGTTCTTTGCGTAGAATCGTATATACCTTCCCGTTAGGTTTTCCAGGTTCACCCTGAAGGTCTTGAATGAAAGTTTAGGATCCGTTGTTGGTACATCATTAACAGATTTACCTGCGGTAACAAAATTATTGCCGTCATTGGAGATCGACACTTCTACGAAGTCTGGCATGTATACGCCAGGGCCAATGATCTGCATGAAGGTCCCACTGACAGATGAAATAGGCTGTGTTTCGCCCAGGTCGATCACCACATCCATATCCGTTGTGAAGCCCTGCCATTGTCCATCCTGGTAAGTAAGGGTGCCTTTATATCCATTGACCAGGGTGGATTCTTTTTGGGCGGGATAGCTGTTGTTCCATGGTTTGTTATAAATGACCTTCCTGCCTATGGCTTTATGGAAATCGATGAGCAGGGTGTCAATCCTTGTGCTGCTTCCGTTTCTCATCACCGAAGCCTTTATCATTGAACTGCCCGCTACTTCAAACTCCTTTGTATACAATGCAGACGTGGCTGTAGGATTTGATCCGTCTGTAGTATACCTGATCTCCGGTTTGTACTGTTCAGTATTCAGTTTTATGGAAGTGGTTTTTCGTGCGGGATCTATGGCAGGCATGATCTCCACTTTGTCTGAGGGTCTGCAATAATTCACATTCATTTTCTGCAGTAACCCATATTGCCAATACATTCTCGATTTGAATTCGTCCCAGTTACGGTTTGCCGGATCACTCCATAACACTTCGCTCAAGGCGATGATCCTGGGAAAGATCATATAATCAAGATGCTCCATGGATGGAATGTATTCTGTCCACAGATTGGCCTGGGCTCCTTTGATGAAATGCTGTTTTGCTTTTTCCAGCTCAGCGGGAATTGGCTCGTATGAGTATACCTTCTGCAAATTGAGATATCCCCCAATCGCTTCGGGTTCCCCTGCTGGTTCCTGTTGGTATTTATCAAAATAGCAATAATTGCCGGGGGTCATGATCACATCGTGATTCATGTTAGCCGCTTCAATTCCTCCCCGTTCTCCCCTCCAGCTCATGACTGTAGAACCAGGGGCCAGTCCTCCCTCCAGGATCTCATCCCAGCCTAAAAGCTTCCGGCCTTTCTGTGAGATGAATTTTTCCATCCGGCGGATAGAATAACTCTGTAATTCATATTCGTCTTTCAGGTTATTGTCTTTGATCCGCTTTTGGCATTTGCTGCAGGTTTTCCAGTTTCCCTTGCCGGCTTCATCACCTCCTATATGGATATAAGTAGATGGGAAGATGGACATCACTTCGGTGATCACATCCTGCATGAATATAAAAGTGGAGTCGTTGCCGATGCATAATTCACCGGGGATGCCTTTGGCGCCGTCGCATCGCAGATGGGGGTAGATGGCCATCACTTCATCTGAGTGGCCAGGCATTTCGATCTCAGGGATCACTGTAATACCGCGGCTTTTGGCAAATGCCACTATATCTCTGGCCTGTTCCTGCGTGTAATAACCACCGTAAGATTTTGGATCATTCTCATTCCCGTATTCCCTTTTCCCGAACCACCAGTCTTTCCATGTTTTACTGCTACGCCATGCTGCCCGAGTAGTGAGTTCAGGATATTTTTTTATCTCGAGTCTCCACCCCGCGGCATCAGTCAGGTGCCAGTGAAACGTATTGATCTTATAGAGGCTGAGCAAAGAGAGCAGTTTTTTGACATACTCAGGTGGGTAGAAATTCCTCGACACATCCAGCATCAGTCCGCGATAGGCGAAACGTGGTTCGTCGCTGATCTCTGCGCAGGGCAGTATGCCTTTTGTTCCGGTAAGGGAGATCTGGGCCAGGGTCTGTGCCGCATACAATGCGCCAACAGGGTGGGCCGTCAGTGCTGTTATTTTTTTATCGGTTATACTTAACCGGTAGGCAGCTGAATCCTGTCCGGGCGTTTTTTCCAGAACTATGCCTGATGCCGGTTTGGATCCGGGTTTTAGGGGTT
The DNA here is from genome assembly GCA_035298945.1 of Chitinophagaceae bacterium. Lineage (GTDB taxonomy): Bacteria > Bacteroidota > Bacteroidia > Chitinophagales > Chitinophagaceae > Pollutibacter. Next base: position 26,840 of record DATGXN010000153.1, read on the forward strand.
GTATATTTTTAGAAGGGATGCCCAGTATCTCAGCCAGGTATGCTGCAGTTTCTCTGAATTCAGGGGATGTATGTATCATGGTGTTGGCCGAATACCTGAATTCACCATTTTTTTCAATGACTTGCCGCGGTTTGGGTACAACGTGGATCCTGTTCTGGGAAAAAGAGAGGAGAGTCAGGCAAATAAAGCAGATGGAAACGATCAGAGATTTCATTCGTCAAGTTAAATAAATATCTCTTTCGATCAGGCCTTTAAAACATAAAGCGGGGTCATTAGACCCCGCTTTGAACATAGCACCGGGTACGAATCAACGAACCCAACAAACACCAAAACAAGAATTATTGCGGCAGGAGAACACCGTCAATTACGTGGATCACACCATTGCTTCCTTTAAGATCAACAGCCGTAACATATGCGCTATTGCCTTTTTTGTCTGTAAGTTTTACTTTACCATTGTCAAGACTGGCGACAAGGACCTCGCCGTTAACTGTTTTTACTTCCGCTTTACCATTGCCTGATTTAATGGCACCTGCCACTGCTTTTGAATCCAGATTTCCTGCAACAACATGATAGGTCAGAATGCCCGTAAGTGCTGCTTTGTTTTCAGGCTTCAGCAAACTTTCAACTGTGCCGGCCGGAAGTTTTGCGAATGCATCATTGGTAGGTGCAAATACGGTGAATGGCCCTTTGCCTTTCAAGGTTTCTACGAGGCCGGCGGCCTTAACGGCGGCAACCAGGGTAGTGTGTGCTGAGGAACCGGCCGCTACATCCACAATGTCTTTTGTTTGAGCAAATGAACGCTGGGACGCGAAAACTATGGACATAACTGCAATCACTGAGAAGAACTTTTTCATAAGTGTTTTTTAATTGATGAATAGGACAATTAGAACATGATCTATGCGTTATAGTTCCTGAAACTGAGCATCTTAACAGTATTTTTTTAAATGTTAAAGGATATATAAACGATAGAATGAAATATGTAAACACATTCCCATATTCCATTAGTCACATTCATCACATTTTCCACATTTAAATAAATTCTTGTATATTTGCTTATTCATATATTCTCTCCGTCCGACAGTACAGATCCTTCCGTGACAAAGTTTCTCCCGTCATTTCAGGTTAGACTATATACCATCTGATGATTTTCAGGTGTTCATTTTTAAAAATTTCAGACTTTGTTATTTGAACAATTAGGCATAATTGAGCCCATACTGAA
>DATGXN010000154.1:0-9789 GCA_035298945.1 Chitinophagaceae bacterium
TGGTCAAACCGTTAGCCAGGACCGTCAGCACATGTCCCAGATCGGTCGTAAAGGCGGGGAAGCCGTAAGCCGTGACAGGCAGCATATGAGTGAAATAGGCCGTAAAGGCGGTGAGAACTCAAGAAGCAGCGATTCCGGTAAAGGAAGCGACGGTACCATGGAAAATGCCTGATCGGCGTATTTCAGACCTAACACCGTAGAAAAAGTTATGAATCAGCATACCTCCCAAGGGGGTATGTTTTTTTTTGGCCCCTGACCCTGACACCAGGTTCGGGAACCATAACTCTGAAAAACTGTGCTATTTTCATGCATTACCATGAAATAGCAGCATTTGGACGATCAACTTCATCAAAATAACAGTAACGTATACCTGAAATTGGTCATGACGGCGATGTTCTGGGGTGGCACTTTCATAGCCACTAGGATCGCGGCCCAGACTTTTGGCCCCTTCACTGGTGCAGGCATCCGCTACATTTTTGCCCTGGTATTGTTACTGCCACTGGCGCTCAGGCAAAACAGGCAGATGCTGAAGATCCAATTGTCCCAATTGCCTGTGTTGATGCTGCTGGGATTTTCAGGCATTTTCGCCTACAATTACTTTTTCTTCAAAGGGCTTAAGACCATACCCGCCAGCAGGGGAGCTTTACTGGCAGCCCTGAATCCCACGATAGTGATGATCCTTTCATCTATTGTATATAAAGAAAGGATCACCTTGCGGAAGCTTATTGGCATTCTGATCTCTTTAACGGGTGTAGTTATCGTTATTTCCAGGGGACGAGTGACCGAATTGTTATCAAGCCTGGAAACGGGTGACCTGTTCATGCTGGGTTGCCCGGTGACATGGGCGGTCTATACATTGGCGGCCAGGCCTGCCCTCAAACATACTACCCCATTGCAAGCTACCGCCTGGGCTTCCTTGTCAGGCGTGATCATGCTTTTACTGTTTGCCACTACAGAACCTTATCCAACGGAAGTGCCTGTCAAAGTCTGGGCAGCATTGTTATACCTGGGTATCATCGGCACGGTTGTGGCCTTTGTATGGTACTATGATGGGATAAAAAAAATAGGTCCTACCCGAACATCTATATTCAATAACCTGGTACCGGTGTTTGCAGTGATATTTTCAGTATTCATACTCAGGGAAAAAGTTTCCTGGTATACCTGGATAGGCGGGGCGATGGTAATTGGAGGTGTACTGTTTGTAAATCTTCAGAAAAAGATCACACTTTAGAGAGTCAGATAGTCAGAGAGTCAGAGAGTCAGAAAAAGAGTTCTGCCTCTCTGACTCTCTGCCTCACTGGCTCTCTATTTTGCGTTATATTGTTTAAGCGCTTCCTGCAAACAGTCCATGGCCGCATCTATGGCTTCCAGGTTGAGTACATAGGCCAGCCTCACTTCATTTTTTCCCAGGCCCGGTGTGCCATAAAATCCCGTTGCCGGAGCAAGCATGACCGTCTGGTTTTTATAAGAGAACGATTCCAGTAACCACTGGCAGAACTTGTCGCTATCATCGATCGGTAAGCGGGCCATCGCGTAAAATGCACCTCCTGGCGTAGGACAGAAAACACCTTCCATAGCGTTCAGTCGTTTTACCAACAGGTTTCTACGGGCCTGGTATTCTGCTTTTGGAGAATCAAAATAGGATTCAGGCAGGTCAACAGCAGCTTCCCCCATGATCTGTGCCAGCCCGGGCGGGCTTAATCTTGCCTGGGCAAATTTCATGGCCGCATTATAAACAGATTCATTCCGCGTCACAAAGGCGCCGATCCTTGCGCCGCAGGCAGAATACCTTTTGGATATGGTATCCATCAGTATCACATGCTGGTCCAACCCTGCCAGGTGCATGGCGCTGACATATTTCCCATCATAACAGAATTCACGATAGGCCTCATCGGAAAAAAGATAAAGATCATGTCTCAGGCAGATGGTTTTCAGCGCTTCCATTTCCTCACGGCTATACAGATAGCCGGTAGGGTTGTTGGGACTGCATACCATGATACCTTTTGTGCGTGGAGTGATCACTTGTTCAAAAGCCTCAATAGGGGGTAATGCGAAGCCGGTATCGATAGACGACTTTATCGGCACTACCTTGATCCCGGCCATTACTGCAAAACCATTGTAATTGGCGTAAAAAGGTTCCGGGATGATCACTTCATCGCCCGGATTCAGGCAACACATGAAGCCGAATATGATGGCTTCGCTTCCTCCAGCCGTGACAAGAATATTATTGTAGGTAATATCTATACCCACGCGCTTATAATACTCCACTAATTTTCTGCGATAGCTTTCGTTCCCTGCACTATGACTATATTCAAGCACTTTGATGTCTGCATGCCTCACTGCATCCAGAATGGCCGGAGGCGTTTCGATATCAGGCTGACCAATGTTGAGATGATAGACTTTGATCCCCTTCTTCTTAGCAGCTTCTGCGTAGGGAACCAGTTTGCGAATGGGTGAGGGGGGCATTAACTGCCCTCTTTCCGAAACTTGTAACATGCTGCAAAGGTAGGTAAGCGGGGAAATTGAATTTTATTTTTTCAATTTTTTCATTTTTATGCTTATTTTTTGAGTCATTCAATACACTATCATGAGAAAGTTCACCCTGGCTGCGTTATTCGTTGCTTCCCTACTATCGGTAAATGCACAGAAAAAAGCCTATGACCGGATCGATCTTTTTAAGAAAGAAGATCCTCTTCCGATCACGCTGAAAACGGATATGAAAGATATCCTCAATAAGAAACCCAACGACAGGTATATCTATTCCGATGTCAAATTTTCACAGGGAGATTCAGTAATGGAAGGGAAAGTGAATATCCGGGCCCGTGGAAAATTCAGGAAGGGCTATTGCAATGTTCCGCCACTTAAATTCGACTTCGATACAACCACTGGTTCGCTGCGTGGATTGGGCAAAATAGATATGACCGTGCAATGTAAAGTGGGTAAGGATTTTGAACAGGGCCTGTTCAAGGAGTATACTGCCTACAGGATGTACAATGCACTTACAGACAAAAGCCAGCATGTGCGCCTCGTGCGATTGACCATTGAAGATGTGGAAGGAAAGAGGAAACCTGTGGAAATCCCCGGCTTCTATATCGAAGACTTTGACGTAACTGCAAAACGCAACGCCTGCAAAGAAGTGAAGATCTCAAAACTGCATACTGAGAATACTGACAGAAAGCAAATGACCATGGTGGCCATGTTCGAATTCATGATTGGAAATACTGACTGGTCCATCCCTGCAAATCATAATATCAAACTGATGCAGGACAGCGCTGATAAAACATCAAAGCCATATGCAGTGGCCTATGATTTTGATTATTCAGGACTGGTGAATGCTGAGTATGCCGTTCCTGACGAAATGTTGGGAACCACTTCGGTAACTGAGCGGGTGTATCGCGGATTCCCACGCGAACTGGGTGAGCTGAGAGAAATGGCAAACCTTTTTATTGCAAAGAAAGATGCTATGTATGCAGAGATCAAGAATTCAAAATTCCTGAACGACAGATCCAAGAAAGAGATGATCGATTTTCTGGAGCCATTCTTTAAAGATCTTACTGACGACAGGAAGCTAAAAACCAACTTCATCGATAACGCGAGAATGAATTAATTCGATCAGATACAAAAAAATAACCCCTGGAGATCCGGGGGTTATTTTTTTATGATTTGAAATGATTGTTATTGTTCTTTCGGAACTACTTCACCAGTAATGGTAATGGCAAATGGAGTGTCAGCACCTTTTACCCTTACGTAGATCTCTTTGCTGAAAGGCCCTGCATTAGCAGCATTGAAACCAGCAGTGATCTTGTCAGTAGCACCTTTGGCAATAGGGGCCTGTGGCCATTTTGGAGTAGTGCAACCGCATGACGCAGTAGCAGTTTCAATGATCACGTTAGAGCCAGTGATGTTAGTGAAGGCAAAATCGTGTGTAACAGGAGTTCCCTGGGGGATCTTACCAAAATTGAATTTTGTTTCTTTGAATTTGATGAACTCATCAGCTTTCTTTCCTGTAGCTGCTGGAGTTGCCGGAGCTTGCGCAAATACTGGTACAATAAAAAGTGCGACGATAAAGGTCAGTAAGATTCTTTTCATATCTGTCAGTTTACATTTTTTAATAAGGAAACAGAGTTATTACGGGGAGCAGTCTGTTCGTGCAGTCTCCAGACATTTCCCTTTATCACCAGGGTTTTCATTTGCCCTTTATTATAGAAAACCGTGATTGTTTTTTCAAATTGTCCTTCGCTGGCGGCATTATAGCCCACTTTAATCTCAGCATCTTTGCCCGCTGCTACCGCATCTTTGCTCCATTCAGGAGTTGTGCATCCGCAGGATGCCTGTACATTCTCAATGAACAGTGGTTCTTTACCGATATTGGTGATGATAAAATTGTGTGTGACGGGCTTTCCCTGAGGTATTCTGCCAAAATCATAAGCCATTTCTTTTACAGTTAACACCTCTGGCACTGCTTCGGCCTGTTTTACCTGGCCTAAAGCGATGGTTGTGATGATCAGGGTTAAGATTGAAAGAAACGTTTTTTTCATTTGTACTTTTCGATTCCTCTAACGTACTACAAATCTACATATTGTCATAGAATATCAAAGCCTTAAAAACTTCCTGTTTTTGTTGTTTTCCTCCTATTTAATTGGTTTTTAACACTGTTTGGTGTCACGAACCGCAAATAGCTGCCTGAATATTAACATTTCCTAATGAAGTTATTGACCTTCAGGGGAGAAGCGGCCCTCGTCAGCCCGTTAAACCATCTAAATTTCTTAGGTTTGCCTCCATGAACGATGCCATATCAAACGAGTTGCTCGCCGAAAAGCTTTCTTTTGAAGCGTTCAGGGAGCAGGTTCTTAAAGATTACCGTCTCGCTTGCGAAAGCAGGGAGGCCAGTCTGTTGGGAAGAAAAGAAGTTCTGACCGGCAAGGCCAAATTTGGCATTTTCGGTGATGGTAAAGAAGTCCCCCAGGTGGCAATGGCCAAGTTTTTCAGGCCGGGTGATTTTTACAGCGGATATTATCGTGATCAGACATTTGCTTTTGCAACCGGCACAGCCTCTGTAACCGAGTTTTTTGCACAGCTTTATGCCGATCCGGATATCGCTCATGACCCACATAGCGGAGGAAGGCAGATGAACTCACATTTTGCCACACCATTTACTGACGGCAATGGCAAATTCCTGGACCTGGTGAACCGAAAAAATATCTGCGCAGGGATGGCGCCAACAGCCGGCCAGATGCCAAGATCCCTGGGACTTGCATTTGCATCCAAATTGTTCAGAAAAACTCCAGGCATTAAAGCCATCGACACCCTGTCCAATAATGGCGACGAAGTTTGTTTTTGCACTATCGGCGATGCATCCACCAGTGAAGGGCATTTCTGGGAAACAGTAAATGCTGCATCAGTGTTGCAAGTGCCTCTCGCGATCTTTATCTGGGACGATGGATATGGCATTTCCGTTCCCAGAAAATATCAAACTGCCAAAGGCTCCATATCTGAGGCCCTGAAAGGATTTCAGAAAAAAGACGACAGCAACGGACTGCTTATATATAAAGTAAAAGCATGGGACTATGCTGGCATGTGTGAGGCTTTTGAAGATGGCATCCAGAAAGCAAGGGATAAACATATTCCCGTATTATTCCATGTTGAAGAAGTAACGCAACCCCAGGGTCATTCAACATCAGGCAGTCATGAGCGGTATAAAACACCTGAAAGACTTGAATGGGAAAGAAACTGGGATTGTGTCAGGAAGATGAGGGAATGGGTGATTGAAAATATGCTGGCAGAAGATGAAGAACTCATAGATATAGAGCACGACGCCAAACAATTTGTGCGTCAATGCAGGGAAGATGCATGGAACAGTTTTCATGCACCGATCCTTGAGGAAGTGACAAAGGTTATTGAGATTCTTAAACAGATCATCTCAGCTTCCGAAGAGAATGAAAAGTTGAATGAACTCGTGAATGAACTTAAATCAAATCGCGAACCATTGAGACGCGATATATTTAAAGCATTGCGAAGGGCCATTCATTTTTCAAAGCCGGAACACCATTCAGCTGCTAAAGCTTACTACGAACTGTTGCAGAACGAGAGTGAGCAGTTATATAATACCCATCTTCACTATGAAGGTAAAGGCGCAGCCAAAGATGTGCAGGCGGTACATCCCGAGTATGCCACAGATGCACCCATGACAAATGGCTACGAGGTACTTAACCGGTATTTCGATCAGCTGTTTGCCGCAAATCCGCTGGTATTTGCGTTTGGGGAAGATGTAGGTAAGATTGGTGATGTAAATCAGGGCTTCGCAGGACTGCAGGATAAATATGGCGACAACAGGATTTTTGATACAGGCATCAGGGAGCTTACGATCATTGGCCAGGGTATAGGGATGGCTATGCGTGGACTCAGACCTATTGCCGAAATACAATATCTCGATTACCTGCTGTATGGTCTTCAGCCTTTGAGTGATGATCTCGCAACATTGCAGTTCAGAACTGCAGGACGCCAGTCGGCCCCATTGATAGTAAGAACCAGGGGCCATCGTCTGGAAGGCATTTGGCATTCAGGTTCGCCCATGGGTATGATCATTAATTCCCTGCGCGGGATACATGTTTGTGTTCCCCGGAATATGGTGCAGGCAGTAGGGATGTATAATACTTTGCTGGACAGCTGCGAACCGGGACTCATAATCGAGTCGCTGAATGGTTATCGCTTGAAGGAAAAACTTCCTTCCAATTTAATGGATATACGTGTAGCTCTGGGTGTGCCGGAAGTGATCAGGGAAGGCAATGAGGTTACACTTGTTTCTTACGGATCAACATTGAGGATAGTGATGGAAGCCGCAGAGATCCTGGATGAGCTTGGAATAAGTTGCGAAATAATTGATGTGCAAACTCTTCTTCCATTCGATACAGGTCATACTATCCTGGAGTCATTAAAGAAAACCAGCAGGATCTGTTTTATCGATGAAGACGTTCCGGGAGGTGCTGCGGCATATATGTTCAATAAAGTCATGGAAGAACAAGGGGGTTACAAATGGCTTGACGTTAGTCCAAGAACATTGACAGCAAAAGCACACAGGCCAGGATATGGCAGCGATGGCGATTATTTTTCAAAACCCAATACTGAAGATATCATCTCAGTAGTGAAAGAGATGATGGCGGAATAAGCGTTATGGTAGAAACCTGTTTTCCCATTCTGGTTTTGGAAGCCAGCAGGTTTCTTTTTTGCCAAACCATTTATACCTGTGGTCTGATATGAAATTGTATATGGCATCCCTTATGAATGGAGGGACAATAATCAATCCATATAATAAAGACCATACACCTCCGAGTAATTTGAAAACCCTTAACGCGGCAGTAGACCTGGTAAAGATCTTACCGTTTTCCTCAAGGATGAAGGATTTATAATGATGGGTTGGGAGGGCATTCTCCCTTAATAGTTTTTGTCCTGCTTCACCCTGCAGGGAAGCAAATCGGAAGATGTTCTTCTTATCCCTTTTCAATACAAACTGTACAGTGCCAGTACACAGATTGCATATCCCATCAAAGTATATGACGGGCGAAGCTTCCATTTATTTAAGATTGTAGAATACTTTCTGTACGTCTTCGTCCTGCTCAAGCCTGTCTACCAGTTTCAATACTTCCTGAGCTTCTTCTTCACCCAATTCAACGGTATTCAGCGGAATCCATTCCAGTTCTGAGCTCAGGGGAGTGAGTTTTTTGTCTTCAAGGGCTTTTTGCATTTTGCCAAAATCCGCAAAACCGACCCTGAGTACGATCACTTCATTGCCATTCTCATCAGTGCTTTCACCCATCTCTTCCAGGCCTGCATCGATCAGTTCAAGTTCCAGTTCCTCGATATTGAGACCTTCAGGCTTCAGTTTGAACACACCCATTTTTGAGAACTGGAAACTTACGCTGCCACTGTTTCCCAGGGTGCCATTGCCTTTATTGAAATGTGACTTTACGTTGGCCACTGTTCTAACATGATTATCTGTGGCTGTTTCAACAAGTATGGCCACACCATGAGGGCCATAACCTTCATAGAGTATTTCATCATAATTGGCCATTTCCTTCCCTGAGGCGCGTTTTATCGCTGCTTCCACACGGTCCTTAGGCATATTTACCGCCTTCGCGTTCAACATGCAACGCCTGAGAGCGGGATTGGTATTTGGGTCAGGTCCGCCTGCTTTGACTGCAATTACAATTTCCTTCCCGATCCGGGAAAACTGTTTCGCCATCTTGTCCCACCTGGCGAACATGGTGGATTTTCTTACTTCAAATATGCGACCCATAGTTGCAATTTAGCGCTGCAAATGTAATGAAAAGCAGTGAGCAGTAAGCGGATAGCAGTGAGCAGGATGGGAATATGTATAAAAAAAGGGTTAGAAAATCTAACCCCTTTTCGAAATTTATTTATATCTGCTCACTGCTCACTGCTCACCGCTCACTGCTCACCGCTCACTGCTCAACTAAAGTCTTTCGCCTTAGCCAGGATCTCACTTGGATTATGAAGCTTACTACGCTTCCTGCTGTATAAGAAATAGACCAACAGGCCTATGGCCATCCAGCCGAATGCGAACTTCAGGGTGCGTCCATCGATCGCCACGATCATGCCGAGACAGATCACTGCCCCAAGTATGGGAACCAGGGGAACCAACGGGGTTTTGAACGGTCTGACCATATCGGGATTCTTTTTCCTCATGATCCAGACACCCAGGCTCACCAGTACAAAGGCGAACAGGGTTCCGAATGATGTAAGGTCTCCCGCAACATGGCCCGGAACAAAAGCTGCAAATGCGCCTACAAAAACAAAAAGGATCCAGTTGGCCTTATAAGGAGTTTTAAATTTTGGATGGAGTTCGCCAAAAGCCTTAGGGATCAATCCATCATTGGCCATGGTGTAGAAGATCCGGCTCTGGCCCATCAGCATCACCAGGATCACTGAAGAAAATCCCGCCAGGATCGCAACGGTCACTGCAGTGGCTAACCATCCATATCCCGTCATGTAGGTTGAAATGGCATAGGCAACTGAAGCTTCCCTTCCTTTTTCAGGATCTACAAAGTCCTGCCAGTTGGCAACACCTGTAAGCACATGTCCGAATAATATATATAAAATGGTACAAACCACCAGTGATCCAAGTATACCTATGGGCATATCCCTTTTCGGATTCTTGGCTTCCTGGGCAGCGGTACTCACCGCGTCAAATCCAATAAATGCAAAGAACACAATGGCTGCACCGCCGAGTACGCCTCCCCAGCCATGCTTAAAGAACCCGTCGTAATTCACCAGCTCTTTTCCGGCAGCATCCAGAACCGGTTTTGTTCCTTCCGGGATGATATAAGGAACGTGATTTTCAGGTTTCATGAACTGCCATCCCACTGCAATAAAGATCAGGACTATAGCCACTTTTATGAATACGATCACGGCATTCACCATGGCACTTTCCTGGGTGCCTTTTATCAGTAATAATGTCAATAACAACAAAATGACCAGAGCAGGCGCGTTGATGATCCCCGAATGCAGCACACCCGTAGAATCAGTGAAGCTTTCAAAGGGAGAGTGGCACCATTCATAAGGGATAACTCCACCCAACAATTTATTAAGGTATTCGCTCCAGGCTATCGATACAGTAGCAGCACCCAGTGCATACTCCATGATCAACGCCCATCCTATGATCCATGCGATCATTTCACCCATCGTAACATAGGAATAGGCATAAGCGCTTCCCGCAATGGGTATCATAGCGGCAAACTCAGCATAGCAAAGTCCTGCGAAAGCACAACCTAC
>DATGXN010000155.1:0-3141 GCA_035298945.1 Chitinophagaceae bacterium
TTTGCTGATGAACCAACCGGCAACCTGGATGCAGAAACCAGCGAGAAAATTGAAAACCTTTTATTCAGTCTTAACCGCGATGCAGGCACCACACTGATCGTAGTGACCCATAATGCAGATCTTGCGGCCAGAACCAACAAGATCATCCGGATCAAAGGTGGCAAACTGGTAGAAGAAACAGCTAATCCATATCATCAATAATAAAAGAGATATGGATATCAAATGGTTGATCAAAATGGCCTGGAGAGACAGCAGGAGGAATTTCTCCCGCCTCTTATTATTTATTTCTTCGGTTATCCTTGGCATTGCTGCACTGGTTTCCATTTTCTCTTTGTCAGATACACTCAGCAGGGAGATCGATCAACAGGCTGCCACACTGATCGGTGCTGACCTGGATATCAGTACCAATAAAAAGATTTCGGAAAAATCACAGAAAACACTTGATTCGATCCAGGGGAAGCGATCAGAACAAAAGTCATTTTCTTCCATGGTCTATTTCCCGTCCAACGGCGGCACGAGGTTGATTCAGGTAAGGGCACTGTCCGGCGACTATCCCTATTATGGATCCCTGGATACAAAACCTGCAAACGCAGGCCGCGAATTCCAGCGAAATAAAACTGCGATCGTTGACAAGGCCCTGTTATTACAATTCAATATCAAAGTTGGCGACTCTGTCAAGATCGGCGAACGAGGATATATAGTTTCCGGCAGCCTGGAAGCTGCGCCCGGTCAAACAGGTCTTGGGGCTTCAGTTGCACCAGTGGTGTACATTCCTTTGTCTACCCTTCCCGAAACGGCATTGGATCAGAAAGGCAGCAGGATCAGTACAACATTTTATTATAAGCTCGATAATCCCCAAACGGTAAAAACCCTGGTCGATAAAATAGAACCTGGTTTCAGGAGCGAGGGGATTGATATCGATACTATAGAATCCAAAAAAGAACAAACTGCCAGATCATTCCGCGACCTGGCCCGATTTCTTTCCCTGATCGGATTTATCGCCCTGCTACTAGGTTGTATAGGTGTTGCTTCAGCTATCCATATCTATGTGAGGGAGAAGATCAACAGCATTGCAGTGCTTCGTTGCCTGGGCACTACATCGTTGCAGGCTTTTCTCATCTTCCTGATACAGATCATTGTGATCGGCCTGATCGGTTCAGTGGTTGGAGTGCTGCTGGGTACCGTGATCCATCAGTTCCTTCCCCTGGTGTTGAAAGAACTGTTACCAGTGGAACTGCATCCCATGATGAGTTGGTCTGCCGTATGGAAAGGCCTGGTGCTGGGCCTGATCATCTCCGTGTTGTTTGCTTTATTGCCACTGGTATCTATCCGAAACATATCACCGCTTAATACATTACGTATCTCCTATCAGCCCGAATTGAAAAGAGATGTATTCTCCTTCCTGGTGTATGCGCTCATCATTGGGTTCATATTTTTCTTCACCAGGCTCCAGTTGAAAAACTGGAAAGAAGCCATGTTCTTTACGCTTGGGGTGATCATTGCATTTGGTGCACTTACCCTGATCGCAAAAGCATTGATGTGGACCACACGAAAATTCTTCCCCACTTCATGGAGTTATTTGTGGAGGCAGGGACTATCCAACCTGTACCGACCCAATAACCAGACCACCATATTACTTGTATCCATTGGCCTGGGAACTGCATTGATCTCTACGCTGATCATCATTCAGTCATTACTCCTGAACAGGGTCACGCTCTCATCATCCGGCAATCAACCGAATATTGTATTGTTCGACATACAAACAGCACAACGCGAGAAGGTGATGGCCCTGACCAGGCAACAGGGCCTGGAAGTGAACGGCACCGTGCCTATTGTGAACATGCGCCTGGAGTCGATCAACAACATTAATGCTGCCAGTCTTGAGAAAGACAGTACCATCAAGATCCAGCCCTGGGTGTTCAGCCGGGAATACCGGGCTACATTCCGAGACAGCCTGATCAGTTCAGAGAAGATCACCAAGGGGAAGTGGACAGGTAAGGCAGATACCGACAAGGTCATTGTTTCCATCGAAGAAGGATATGGCAAAAGAAATGGCATCGAAATCGGCGATACGATGATATTTAATGTGCAGGGATCGATCATAAAAACCATTGTAGGCAGTTATCGTAAAGTGGACTGGAACCGCATCCAGACCAACTTCCTCGTGGTATTCCCTACGGGTGTATTGGAAAATGCACCCCAGTTCCATGTGTTACTTACCCATGTACCTTCCGTTGAAGCCTCGGCAAAATTCCAGCAGGTATTGGTCAGAACTTTTCCCAATATATCTGTGATAGATCTTGGCCTGGTCTTAGGCATTCTTGATAACATACTCAGCAAGATCGGTTTCGTGATCCGCTTCATGGCGGGGTTCTGCATTGTTACCGGCTTGATCGTGCTGATTGCTTCGGTATTGATCAGTAAATACCAGCGGATCCAGGAAAGTGTTTTGTTGAGAACCTTGGGAGCCGAAAGAAAACAGGTTTACATGATCAATGCGATCGAATATTTCTTCATCGGGGCATTAGCCGCCACAACAGGCATCGTGCTCTCACTGCTTGCCGGCTGGGCTCTGGCCTATTTCAGTTTTGAAATGAATTATGGCCCGGATCCGATACCGCTGCTGATCATCTTTATAGTGATCTGCGCATTGACTGTTTTTATCGGATTGATGAATATCAGAACGGTGGTTTCGCGGTCACCTTTAGAGATATTACGCACGGAATAGAGAGTCAGAGAGTCAACAGGGCAGAGAGTCAGTGTCAGAGAATTCAGAGGATTCAGAGAGCAAAAAAATGTTGGTGGTTTTCTCTCAAAATTTTGTTTAAAGAACTATTCATACTCTTTTCGCCGATATTACTTTCATTCCATGGAGCGAAAGCTGTTGAGACAAAGGGTTATTGAATTTTCAATATCGATACAGAAGGTTGTGAAACAACTCGAACAGATCAACCAATATGTTATAGCTAAACAATTCCTGAGGTCTGGAACGGCTATTGGCGTTCTTGTTTTCGAAGCTGAGCAAGCTGAAACCAGGGACGACTTCATTCACAAAATGAAAATCGCTTTAAAGGAGGTTAACGAGACCAAATATTGGCTGACTTTAGTCGAAAATCTCATATCATTAGACCACAGCATCGC
>DATGXN010000156.1:0-5178 GCA_035298945.1 Chitinophagaceae bacterium
TATTGAGATCCTTGAAAGCAAACCCATCTTTGGTGATCAGTTTCACACCAGAACTGGTGGAGTAGCCCAGCGTTTGTCCGCCCTTCTGAACAACCCTGACCAGCTCACCAAGTTGTTTTTCTTCCCATTTCTGCTGGGCAAAAGCAGAAATACTCATTAAAGAAAATGCTAATGCTAATCGGATGCCGGCAGCCATATATTTGGTTTTAAGATTAGATGATAAACAAATCTAATACCGGTGACCTCTTCAAAATATGCTTTGCATCAGTTCTTCCAATCTCCTCTTCTGAGTTTGTCGCCTGCCGCCTAATCGTTATATTTGAACAGACCCCAACTTCGGCTGCTGTCTTATCCAACATAAGGCAACAGCCGATTTTTTGTTTATAACCAAAGCTTATGAACGTAGAGGAACTATTAGCAGGATATGACCCCAGCTTTGCATGGGATGAAATGCACGATACGAATGGTGTAAGGGAACACTACCGGCCCATTATGGAGAGACTTGCCTCCATGGAATTCAAAAACATAAAAGAATACCACCAGCTGGCCAGTGAACTTTTCATGAGCCAGGGCATCACATTCACTGTTTACAGTGATGAGGCAGGCATAGAGCGGATCTTCCCCTTTGATATCATACCCCGGATCATTACAAATACAGAATGGGTGCAGATCGAAACAGGTATTAAGCAAAGGCTTCGTGCACTCAACATGTTTTTGAATGATATCTACCACGGGCAGAATATTGTGAACGAAGGCGTAATACCGGCATGGCTGATTGCATCCTGCCCCCATTTCACCAGGGAAGTGTATGGGATCAATGTGCCCTATGATCTTTATGTACACATTTCGGGAATAGATCTGATACGCGGGGAAGATGGAGGGTTTTATATCCTGGAAGATAACCTGCGGACACCCTCCGGTGTTTCGTATATGCTGGAGAACAGGGAAGTGACTAAACGCCTGTTCCCGAACCTGATCAATTCCAACCACGTAAAAATGGTTGGCAATTATCCCCTGCTACTCCACTCGATCCTGCTCTCACTGTCTCCAAGGATGATCAGGCAACCCGTAGTAGTGATCCTGACCCCCGGTATATTCAACTCGGCTTATTATGAACATACTTTCCTGGCCCGGCAAATGGGGATACCCCTGGTAGAAGGACGAGACCTGGTGGTGAACAATCATAAAGTGTTTATGAAAACCACGCGTGGGCTCGAGCAGGTTGACGTGATCTACCGGCGTGTGGATGATGACTTCCTGGATCCCATCACTTTTCAGCCAGACAGTATCCTGGGAGTTGCAGGCCTGGTGGGCGCCTACAGAAAAGGAAATGTTGCCATCGTTAACGCGTTGGGTAATGGCGTGGCAGATGATAAAGCAGTTTACGCCTATGTACCGGCCATGATCCGGTATTACCTGAATGAAGAACCCATTCTTCCTAATGTACCCACCTATTCTATGAACGACGTAGAGCAGCGCGAGCATGTATTCAAGAACATCGACAAAATGGTGATCAAACGTACCAACCAGTCTGGTGGTTATGGCATGTTGATGGGGAATAAAGCCACTGAAGCAGAGATCGAAGTATTCAAAAAGAAAATAGTGGAGAACCCCAGGGAATTCATTGCGCAGCCCATCATTAAACTTTCAACCGTGCCCTGCTATCTTGATGGCAAGATAACTTCACGCCATGTGGATCTAAGGCCCTATGCATTATGCGGACCAGGTGGTATCGAAATTGTGCCGGGAGGACTCACACGTGTTGCATTGAAAGAAGGTTCGCTGGTGGTGAACTCTTCGCAAGGGGGAGGAAGTAAAGACACATGGATCATTGACTGAACATTTAAGACGATAAAAAAAGAACATGCTAAGTAGAAGCGCGGATGCATTATTCTGGTTGAACCGGTATATAGAACGGTCTGAAGGGTTATTAAGAACACTTCACACCACCTATGTGTTGTCCCTGGATAAAGGACCCTATATCAATAACAGCTGGAAGATCATTTTCGATATTTTTTCATCTCTGAAAGAAGAAGAAAAAAAATTATTCGAGAACAATTCAGAAAAGATCCTGGAGCATATCCTGATCGACAGTACCAATGTCAATTCCCTGCGCTTGATACTCAACAAGGCGCGCGAGAACGCACGCGGCATGCAGGATCATCTTACCAAAGAGGTCTGGGAACAGGTGAATTATATGTACCACCGTATCAATGCCAAAACCATTGATGCGCAACTGAAAACAAATAACGAGATACCCGTGATCGAAAGCCTGTTGAAGAACTGCCTGTTGTACACGGGTATTGTAGACAGCACGATGTCGAGGGGTGAAAGCTGGGACTTTATGAACCTGGGGAAATATATAGAGCGATGCATGCTTACCATTGATCTTGTTGAAAAACATATCATCGGCAATGATCTTTCAGAAGAGAAAGACATACTCTACTGGAGGGGCCTGTTATTTTCGTTATCCGGCTATGAATTTCACCTGAAAAACTACAGGAGCAATGAAGCAAACTATAACGTACTGCACCAGGCCGTATTAAACAATTATTTCCCGCATTCAGTAATGTACAGCCTGGAAAGAATGAAGAAATACCTGGAGAATATTGTAGCTGCAAATGATCCAACTGATCGTGCGGGGCTGACCCGTCAATTTGGGCGCATCTACAGTTCTGTCCAGTTTGGAGACGTGGACATGATACGCAACACGGGGGTTACGAACTACCTCTCGCAATTAAGGTATAACCTGTTCCAGTTCACCTGGAGTTTTTCCCAAACTTATTTTTCTTACTCTTAAGAAACAACCATGTCAGTATTCAAGATCATCCACATAACGAAATACCAATACGAGAAGCCGGTAACGGAAAGCGTGAACGAGATCCGGATCTATCCGTATTTTTCTGAAGAGCAGGAAATACTGCAGCACGATCTGTCGATCACAAATTATCCGGATGTGCAGGTTTACCGCGACTACTGGGGTAACCGGGTGGGATTGTTCAGCATTCTTGAACCCCATGAAGAGCTTGTGATCGAAAGCAAACTACTGATCAGGACCACCAGGAACAATTCCGTAGAACCTAAACCGGATTCTGATTTCATACACCTCAAGGCCGAAGTACAACATAATCTGCAATTGATCGAACTGACCAAACCAGAGATCATAGTGAAGCAGGATGAGATCCAGAAGATCTGCGACACCGTATTTGAAGAAACCAAATGCATAGCGGATGTGGTGCGCGAATGCTGCGACCATATCTACCGGAATTTCACCTATTCAAAAGGCATAACCACCATTGAAACAACTGTTGATGAAATTCTTGAACACCAGAGTGGTGTATGCCAGGATTTTGCCCACCTGCTGTTGCAGATCCTGCGTACCATGGAGATCCCCTGCCGTTATGTAAGTGGTTATATCTGCCCGCATAAAAACGGCATGCGTGGTGAAGGGGCAACGCACGCCTGGGTAGAAGCATGGATCCCGGGTTATGGTTGGGCCGGCATAGATCCCACTAACAATATCTGGGTCACCAACACGCATGTGAAGCTCGCTGTTGGCCGCAATTTCAGCGACTGTAGTGTGGTGAAAGGGACCTTCAAAGGGCCTTCCCGCCAGGAGCTTTTTGTTTTCGTATCAGTGGGATATGAAGATGGTGTGATCTTCGAAGAAACCAACCAGGTGCAGATGGAGAGGCAAAAGAAAGCCGCGCGGGAAGAAGAGATCGCGAGGGCAGCGGAATCTCAACTTCAACAGCAGCAATAGTAAAATAGAGAGATAGTCAGATAGAAAAATAGGGAGTCCTTTTTTGGAACTCCCTATCTAACTATTTTACTATCTCTCTATCTAATTACATCCTCATCCTCATCCGCATTCTCATGCCGCCTTTCTTCCTTACAAAAGGAGATCCGGCCGGAGCACCGGTTGGAGGCTTAGGACCTGCAACGGGCATCTCAACGTGATATGGATGATCAGAGATCACAGGAATGGCTGATTTGATCAGTCTGTGAATATCCCTCAGGTATGCTTTCTCTTCTGCGTCGCAGAATGAAAGTGCAATACCCATGGCACCGGCGCGACCTGTACGGCCGATCCTGTGTACATATGTTTCTGCAATATTCGGAAGTTCAAAATTAATTACGTGGGTCAGGTCATCAACATCAATACCCCTGGCAGCAATATCAGTAGCTACAAGCACTCTTGTTTTAGAGTTCTTGAAGTTAGTGAGCGCGCGCTGGCGGGCCTGTTGTGATTTATTGCCGTGAATCGCTTCTGCACCAATATTCTCTTTATGGAGATCTTTCACCACCCTGTCAGCACCATGCTTGGTGCGGGTGAACACAAGTGCACGCTTGATCGTTCCATCTTCCAGCAAATGCGCAAGCAGTTTCCTTTTATCATTCTTCTCTACGAAGAATAAGGCCTGCACCACAGTTTCTGCAGTTGTGGACACGGGTGTTACTTCCACTTTAACGGGATCACGAAGGATGGAATTAGCAAGACTCGCGATCTCCGAAGGCATGGTGGCCGAGAAGAACAGCGTCTGTCTTTTCTGCGGCAACTTAGCGATCACTTTCTTTACATCATGGATGAATCCCATGTCGAGCATGCGGTCTGCTTCGTCGAGGATAAACATCTCTATGGCGTCAAGGCTGATGAATCTTTGTTGCATCAGGTCGAGCAATCTTCCGGGGGTGGCGATCAGGATATCCACTCCATTACGAAGTGCATTAACCTGTGCATGCTGGGATACTCCACCGAACACAACAGTGTGTTTGAGGTTTAGTCCCTTGCCATATGCCTTGAAGCTTTCATCGATCTGAATAGCGAGTTCCCTGGTTGGGGTAAGCACGAGTGCGCGGATGCCGCGGGCGCGTTCTTTCCTTTCGCTGAGGAGTTGCAATACGGGAATTGCAAAAGCGGCGGTTTTCCCGGTTCCGGTTTGGGCACAGCCCAGCAGGTCGCGTTGTTGCAATAAAACAGGAATAGCCTGTTGTTGAATAGGGGTTGGCGTTTTGTAGCCTTCGGCTTTGAGCGCGTTCAGTATGGGCTCAATTATGCCTAATTGTTCAAATAACAAAGTCTGAAATTTTTAAAAATGAACACCTGAAAATCATCAGATGGTATATAGTCTAACCTGAAATGACGGGAGAAACTTTGTCACGGAAGGATCTGTACTG
>DATGXN010000157.1:0-10176 GCA_035298945.1 Chitinophagaceae bacterium
AATACGGGCATAGTTCAACGGCAGAATAGAGGTCTCCAAAACCTTCGATCTAGGTTCGAATCCTAGTGCCCGTGCAATCTTTTCATTATGAAGAAGGTAGAAGCATATTTCAAGGATTCTTACAGGGAGCTGGTGGAAAGAGTAACCTGGCCCACCTGGGAACAGTTACAGCAGTCGACCATGATCGTATTGGTGGCTACCCTGGTTATCACCGGACTGGTATGGGCTATGGACTTTGCCAGCAACGGTGTATTAAAATTCATATACTCCTTATTTAAATGATAATGGAAGAAACTCAAGCTCAACAGGAAACCAAGGAGACCACCAAATGGTACGTACTGCGGGTGGTGAGCGGTAAGGAGAAAAAGATCAAGGAATACCTTGATAAAGATATCAGCCGCAATGGTTGGGATAAGATCATTAAACAGGTTTTTCTCCCGGTGGAGAAAGTGTATAAAGTGCAGAATGGCAAAAAAGTGATGCGCGAGCGTAACTTCTACCCAGGCTATGTGATGATCGAAGTGGAAAGCGGGAAATTGAACGATGATATCATTTCCAGCATCAAGAACATGACCAATGTGATCCATTTCCTCGGGAAAGACAATCCGATCGCTCTTCGTAAGTCGGAAGTAAATAAGATGCTGGGTAAGGTGGATGAAATGAGCGATGCAGGTGGAATGACCATGAGTGAGCCGTTCATCGTAGGTGAAACGATCAAGATCATTGATGGACCATTCAACGACTTCAATGGCGTGATCGAAGAAGTGAACGATGAAAAGAAAAAACTGAAAGTGACCGTTAAGATCTTCGGCCGGGCCACACCTGTGGAGCTGAACTATATGCAGGTAGAGAAGATTTCTTAGAAAGTCAACAATCAAAAGTAAAAAGTAAAAAAGTCAAGGCCATATGGTTTTGACTTTTTTGCTTTTAGGGCACTAATTTTTTGACTTTTTACTTTTGACCTTTGACTTTTCTTTATATTGAATCATGAAGTCTGTTTCCATCAAAGACATTGCTAACCAGGTTGGTGTTTCCACCACTACGGTTTCCTTTGTATTGAATGGGAAAGCCAAGGAAAAGCGGATCAGTGAAGAGCTGAAGAATGAGATCCTGAAAATAGCGTCAAAGCTCAATTACAGGCCCAACCAGATCGCCAGGGGACTTCGTACGGGTCAAACACATACCCTGGGGCTGATCGTTGAAGATATTTCCAATCCGTTCTTTGCCAATCTTGCCAAAGTGGTGGAACAGGAGGCCGATAAATTTGGGTACACGGTCATGTTCTGTTGCACGGAGAACAGCGAAACCAAAGCCAGCAGTCTTATAAATATGCTCCGGCACCGCCAGATGGACGGGTTCATCATTACACCAACCCCGGGAATGGAAGATGATATCAGGAAACTGGCCGATGAAAAAAGACCCTTGGTGCTGATAGACCGTTATTTTCCCAAACTGGATTCCAGCTATGTGACCGTGGACAACTACCAGGGGGCATATGAGGCCACCAGGTACCTGCTGGGCAAAGGCCATAAAAGAATAGGCCTGATCACCATCGAATCCAGCCAGGTGCAGATGGAGAAAAGGTACGAGGGATATATCGGCGCCTTGAAAGATAACGGGGTGGAACCTTCAGAAGACCTGATCCTCCGGTTGCCATTTGACCTGGAAAAAAGCGAAGCGGTAAGCCTGATTTCTGACCATATCAGGAAGAATAAGCCAGACTCCCTGTTTTTTACAACGAATTATCTTGGGGTATTTGGACTGGAAAGCCTGAGAGTTTCCGGTATCAGGATACCCGGTGATATGGGCATGATCTGTTTTGACGACAATGATCTTTTCCGTTTGGGCAGTCCTTCTGTGACCGTTGTTGCCCAGCCCATTGAACTGATCGGCAGGGAAGCAGTGGCATCCTTACTGCATCAGTTGAAAAATAAAGGCCGGGATGAGCCTTTTGCCAAACTCATACTTGAACCACACCTGGTGCAAAGAGAAACCTGATATTAGATAGAGAGGTAGAGAGATAGAAAAATAGTGAGATGCCTTTGTAACGTTAATGTATAAACGAAAAAAGTCCCGCAACTGCAGGACTTTTTCCATTAGATCTTTTTTGCAGATCAGCTATTGGATTCTTCTGCGGGCGCAGAACCTTCCTGAGCCGCTGGAGCGGGCGCTTCAGGCATTGCATTGGCAATCACTGCAGCAACAAGAGCTTTCTTGAGAGCCCTTCTTACGATAGCTTTTTTAACTGCTTTTTTTACAACAGCTCTTTTAACTGCTTTCTTAACAACAGCCTTTTTAACTGCTTTTTTTACAACAGCTTTCTTAACTGCTTTTTTTACAACAGCTTTTTTAACTGCTTTTCTTACAACAGCTTTCTTAACTGCTTTTTTAACGGCAGCTTTCTTAACTGCTTTTCTTACAACAGCTTTTTTAACTGCTTTTTTAGCAACTGCTTTCCTAACTGCTTTTTTAGCAACCGCTTTTTTCACAGCTTTCTTAGCAACCGCTTTCTTCGCTGCTTTTTTTGCTATTGCTTTCTTTGCTTTGGCCATAGTTGTAGCGTTTTTTAGATTGAATTTAATAATCAGGGTTATGTGGAAAATTATGAAGAATACATCAATAAATAAAAAAAACAAATTCAGAAAAATCAAGAGCTCGTGATACAAATCATAGCGGGGGTATCCGGGATGCCGGAACTTTGATCTGCAATCATTGAAAAATGCTGACGGTCTTAGTACTGAACCTGATACCCGGGATGAGTGATGTAGCTGCAATCATGCTGGGTATGCTTGTCTTCGGACTTATACTCCGGGGAGGTTGGTGGTTATTGAACCAGAGTGCTCGCCACCCCCGGCCCTTACTGGCGCCAAAGGCTGCCGGTACTGCGTCTGCAGCAGTCAGTAGGCTCAGTAAGAAGGTAGGTCTTCCTGTAATTTTCCGCATGTCTACTACAACACAGGTGATCCTGTATGTTTTATTGCTTTCACCTCCGGTAGCTGTAACCATAATGATGCGGGATGAATGGGAAGGCATCGTTAATTTTTTAATGGGGATCGTGCTTAGCCTCTTGCATCCCTCAAGCCTTTTTGTTTTCTGTATGATTTACCTGTTATGTCCTTATACCGCCTGGAATATTTACTGGAGGAGGAAAGATTTTATCAGCTTCGATGATCACCAGATCGAATACCGGTCTGGGTTTACATCCGGAAAACTGGTTCCGGGAAAAATAACCCTGTTTCGGGGACGGTCCTGGAGATTTGATCTGACTGATCTGTTCCGGGGGCAAATGGCAAGCTCCTGGTTTCTGGACATGGTACCGATTCCCGGAACGGGAGAGAAAAGCGCTACCGGGGAAGAAGAACATGTGATACTGGATCTTAAAGCCATGAACCTGGGTGGATCGGCAAAGTCCATTGCAAAAGTTTCGAGTCAGCTTTATGGCGATAAGTTCCTGATAAACAACCAGTTACCCTAAGCAGTAGGGGAAGCATCCTGGGTGATTTTTTTTTGACTTTTTACTTTTAAATTTTGACTTTTTCCCCTACCTTTGCAACCCCAATAAAAAGTTCTTTATTGAATGGCTTTGGGAGTTCCGCCTTGAGCGGGACGCTATCACCAAAAAAATTATTAAAATGGCAAAAGAGATTACCGGCTACGTTAAGCTACAGGTAAAAGGCGGCCAGGCCAATCCGGCGCCTCCTGTTGGACCTGCACTGGGTTCAAAAGGTGTCAACATCATGGAGTTCTGCAAGCAGTTCAATGCCAGGACCCAGGACAAAATGGGCAAAGTTTGCCCGGTGTTGATCACTGTTTATTCAGACAAATCATTTGATTTCGTCATTAAGACTCCTCCTGCTTCCGTGCAGATTCTGGAAGCTGCTAAACTTCAAAGTGGTTCTAAAGAGCCAAACCGTAACAAGGTTGGTAAGGTGAACTGGGAACAAGTTGAGGCAATTGCTAAAGACAAGATGCCTGACCTGAACTGTTTCACTGTGGAAAGCGCCATGAGAATGGTTGCCGGTACAGCCCGCAGTATGGGTATCACCGTTGACGGTAAAGCCCCCTGGGAAAATTAATTTTTAACTATCCATCAAGGATTAAAAAAAGATTACAATGGGAATCACTAAAAAAAGGAAAGCAGTCACTGCTAAAGTGGATAGTAATAAGAACTATTCCCTGCACGATGCATCTGCGCTGGTTAAAGAAGTGAATTGCACAAAATTCGATAGCTCAGTAGACCTGCATATACGTCTTGGCGTTGACCCTAAGAAAGCCGACCAGGCGATCAGGGGAACGGTTACCCTTCCTCACGGAACAGGTAAAACCAAGAAGGTACTGGTACTTTGCACACCTGATAAAGAGGCTGAAGCAAAGACTGCCGGTGCTGATTTCGTAGGGCTGGATGAGTTCATTCAAAAGATAGAAGGTGGCTGGACAGATGTTGATGTGATCATCGCAACTCCGTCAGTTATGCCACGTATTGGTAAACTCGGTAAGATCCTCGGTCCACGTAACCTGATGCCAAACCCTAAAACAGGAACGGTAACTAACGATGTTAGTGCTGCGGTTGCTGATGTAAAGGCCGGTAAGGTTGCTTTTAAAGTTGATAAGGCTGGTATCATTCACGCCTCTATCGGAAGGGTGAGCTTCACTCCCGAGAAACTGACTGAAAACAGCCAGGAATTGCTGAACGCCATCATCAAGGCAAAACCATCTTCCGCTAAAGGTACCTACCTGAGAAGCGTGTACATGGCAAGCACAATGAGCCCCAGCATCTCCATTGACACCAAAGTTCTGGTACATTAATCCCTTTGGTTAACGTAAACAATCTAAAAGCGTAACAATGAACAAGCAGGAAAAAAATGAAGTGATCGAAGTACTGAAGGGTAAATTCTCCCAGTACAATAACTTCTACCTTACCAATACAGAAGCACTTAGCGTTGAGCAGATCACCAAGCTGCGCCGCATCTGCTTCAATAAGAAAGTAGAAATGAAGGTGGCAAAGAACACCCTCATCCGTAAAGCACTGGAACAACTGGACAGCACACGTTTCGAAGGAGCATTTGATTCCCTCAACGGTGTTACTGCCCTGATGTTCTCTGAAAATCCAAAAGAGCCGGCCCTGATCATCAGTACATTCCGCAAGGAGTCAAATACTGAAAAGCCAGTACTGAAAGCGGCCTTCATCGATGGTGATGTATTCATCGGTAACGACCAGCTGGCAGCACTGAGAGACCTGAAGAGCAAGCAAGACCTGGTTGGCGAGATCATCAGTGCCCTTCAATCACCAGCCAAGAATGTTATTGGCGCGCTTAACGCGGGTGGAAGACTGGCTGGGTTGATCAAGGCGCTGGAGGACAGAGCACAGTAGCAGGTTGCAGGTAACAGGTTGCAGAAGACGTTTTTTATCCGGAATTCGGAATCCGGAATGAAATAAATCCCTGTCTGTGGGGAAAATCGCAGATAATTTTTTTAAACCCGCCGTCGGATCAAACGAAATGAAGACGGTAAAAATTGAATAAAAATGGCAGATTTAAAAGCATTCGCTGAGCAACTGGTAAGCCTTAGCGTGAAAGAAGTAAGTGAACTCGCAAAGATCCTGAAAGATGAGTATGGCATCGAGCCTGCTGCTGCTGCAGTAGCTGTTGCTGCTCCTGCTGCTGCTGGTGCAGCCGCTGCTGAAGAGAAAACTGCTTTCGACGTGATCCTGAAAAGCGGTGGAGCTAACAAGCTCGCTGTTGTTAAGATCGTAAAAGACCTGACTGGTCTTGGTCTGAAAGAAGCGAAAGACCTGGTTGATGGTGCTCCTAAGCCTATCAAAGAAGGTGTTTCTAAAGGAGAAGCTGATGAGCTCGTAGCTAAGCTGAAAGAAGCTGGTGCTGACGTAGAGGTTAAGTAAGAGTCACTTCTTATACATTGTTTAAATGCCGGATCTTATCCGGCATTTTTTTTTGTTTTACTGTTAACTTGTTTCAATTTGATGGACGGAGGACTGTCGTTTTGATTTCTGGATAATTTTGTAGCAGGAATAAAATTATAGTCATGAAGAATCGTGCTTTGTTATTCATTGTATTGGCTGCAGGAGCCCTGTTCTCCTGTAAGAGTTCACCGGACCTGGACAAATTGTCGTCCGCATTCATTGTTTCTACAAACCGGGCCAGTACCGCAAATTTCTCTTCGTACGCTACTTTTCACATCCCTGACACTATTTCTTTTGTGTCTAACGATAAGGACGATGATACCCTGATCGTGGGTGCACCGGCTCAGACCATCGTGGCAGAGATCAAGAAGAATATGACAGCGCGCGGCTACACTTTCGTGCAGAGGCCAGCCATTCCGGACCTTGCACTGAGAGCAGTTGCGATCAAACAAGTCAATACGGGTGTAGTCTATCCTCCGGGATGGTGGTGGGGATATCCAGGTTACCCGGGCGGTTGCTGGTACTGGGGCTGTTATCCTCCTTATTATCCCATCTATCCCACAGTATATCAGTATACAGTGGGCGACTTCATCCTGGAAACCTTTGATGTGAAGAATGCAGAAACCAATAACAACCTGCAGGCCGTGTGGCTTGCCCAGTTATCTGGCGTGCTTTCATCCACCAGTGCTACCAATGTGCAACGCACAGTAGATGGCATCAACCAGGCTTTCATCCAATCACCCTACCTTAAAAAATAGACTACAATGAAAAAACTAATGATCATTCTGGCCATATTTTTTACCAGTGGAACGGTGATGGCACAGAGAAATACAGCCAACTTATTTGGAGTGTCCTGGGAAGTTGCATTTCCCAATGGCGATTTTGTTTCCAAGCCCTCTTACCTTGGAGGTAGGGTGGAATACAGGCATTTTTTCAGCGATAAGATCGCGGCAGGGCTTAGCCTGGCCTGGAACAATTACGATGAGTATGTTGACCATAAGACCTATGAGAATGCTGACCAGACCCAGGCGATCACTACGGATATGGAGAGGTTCGTGTTCAGTATGCCCATTACCGCAGATTTCTATTATAATTTCAAGGCTGGCAATCGTTTCAGTCCTTATATAGGGTTGGGCCTGGGTGCACAATACAGTTCCCAGGAAGCTTATTATAATATCTACGTGTCAGATGAAGATAACTGGGGTTTTGTGGCCCGGCCTCAGATCGGAACCCTGATCAATCTGCAACCTACCAGCCCCACCAAACTGATATTTGCGGCCGGGTATAATTATGCCACCAACAAAAACGAAAGCTTCCGGATCGATAACCAACAAAACTTCTGGATCAGCATCGGTATTGGTTGGAAGAACTGATGGAATGTAGGAACCCCGACGGAGTCGGGGCAAGTTGTGGGAATGTGATAAATGAATGCATAAAATGGCCCGAATTAGCCCATTCATCACATTCCCCACATTTTTCACATTCCCCACATTCAAATTTTGGCATAGCCAAAATTTGCTGTACCTTTGCGTTCCTTTGAATTTTAGGCCTAAAAAATTGACGTTACAACACAATCGTAAGTGATTGATTTTCAATCTTTTCGGAAAGGAAACTTTCAGATCAGGATTGTATTGTCGTCTGTATAATCTTAAAAGCGCTTTTAACATATGTCTTCAACGAAACTGGCACAAAACGGTAGAATGCACTTCGGTAAGGTTAGACACCAGGCCGATGCTCCAGATCTTCTGGAAATCCAGATCCAGTCTTTCAAGGAGTTCTTCCAGCTTGAAACGACACCGGACAGAAGGAATATTGAGGGTTTGTTCCGTGTATTCAAGGAGAACTTCCCTATTACTGACACGAGGAACATCTTCGTGCTGGAGTTCCTGGACTATTTCATAGATCCGCCACGTTACACCATTGAAGAGTGTATGGAACGCGGCCTTACCTATGCAGTTCCGCTGAAAGCAAAACTCAGGCTGAGCTGTAACGATGAGGAACACGTTGATTTCCAGACCATTGTGCAGGACGTATTCCTGGGCAATATCCCATATATGACCCCCCGCGGCACATTCGTGATCAACGGTGCTGAGAGGGTAGTGGTTTCACAGCTGCACCGTTCACCCGGTGTATTCTTCGGTCAGTCTATCCACCCCAACGGAACCAAGATCTACTCTGCCAGGGTGATCCCGTTCAAAGGTGCCTGGATGGAATTCGCTACCGACATCAATAACGTGATGTACGCTTATATCGATCGTAAGAAGAAATTCCCTGTAACTACCCTGCTTCGTTCTATCGGTTTCGAAACAGACAAGGACATCCTTGAACTGTTCGGCATGGCAGATGAAGTGAAGGCTGATAAGAAAAGCCTGGAGAAATATGAAGGCAAGCGTCTCGCTGCCCGCGTACTCCGCACCTGGGTGGAAGATTTCGTAGATGAGGATTCTGGCGAAGTAGTTTCTATCGAGCGTAATGAAGTGGTGATGGAAAGGGATACCGTTCTGGGTCCTAAAGAGATCGCTACCATTATCGAGATGGAAGTGAAGAGCGTATTCATTCAGAAAGAAGAAGTGAGCGGCGACTATGCCATCATCTATAATACCCTGAATAAGGATACTTCCAACTCAGAACTGGAAGCCGTGCAACATATCTATCGCCAGCTCCGTGGAGCTGATGCGCCGGATGATGAAACAGCACGTGGTATCATTGACAAATTATTCTTCAGTGACAAGCGTTACGACCTCGGCGAGGTGGGACGTTACAAGATCAACAGGAAGCTCAACCTTGACTTCCCGCTGGATCAGAAAACACTGAACAAAGAAGATATCATCGAGATCGTAAAATATCTCGTTCGTTTGACTAACGGTAAAGCTGAGATCGACGATATCGATCACCTCAGTAACCGTCGTGTACGTACAGTGGGAGAGCAGTTGTATGCTCAGTTCGGTGTGGGTCTTGCCCGTATGGCACGTACCATCCGTGAGCGTATGAACGTAAGGGACAACGAGGTGTTCACACCCGTTGACCTGATCAATGCCAGAACACTTTCTTCTGTGATCAACTCCTTCTTTGGAACATCGCAGTTGAGCCAGTTCCTGGATCAGACCAATCCGCTCTCTGAGATCACGCACAAACGTCGTATTTCTGCCCTCGGCCCAGGCGGTCTGAGTCGTGAGCGTGCAGGTTTCGAGGTGCGTGACGTACACTATTCACACTACGGACGCCTTTGTACCATTGAAACTCCTGAAGGACCAAACATCGGTCTGATCTCCACACTTTGTGTGCACGCGAAGATCAACGAGATGGGCTTCATTGAGACCCCTTACCGTAAGGTGGACAATGGAAAGGTGGACATGAAAAAGCTTACTTACCTCAGTGCTGAGGAAGAAGATATTGCCAAGATCGCGCAGGCAAACATCCCTCTTACAGATAAGGATGAATTTGCTGAGCCAAAGATCAAGGCCCGCCAGACTGGTGACTTCCCGATCCTGGATCCAGGTGAGGTTGAGTTCATGGACGTGGCGCCTAACCAGATCGTAGGTTTGTCTGCATCACTGATTCCGTTCCTGGAGCATGATGACGCCAACCGTGCGCTGATGGGATCGAACATGCAACGCCAGGCGGTTCCGCTTATCCTGCCTGATTCTCCAATCGTAGGTACAGGTTTGGAAGGAAAAGCAGCACGTGACGCAAGGATCCAGATCCATGCTGATGGAGAAGGTGTGATCGAGTTTGTTGACGCCAACGAGATCCATGTACGTTATGAGCGCGACGAAGCACAGAAACTGGTGAGCTTTGAAGACGACCTGATCGTTTACAGGCTTACAAAATATATCAAGACCAACCAGGAAACCTGTATCACCCTGAAGCCTGCCGTTAAGAAAGGCCAGCGTGTGAAAAACGGCGATTTCCTTACGGAAGGTTATGCGGTGAAGAACGGTGAGCTGGCCCTGGGTCGCAACCTGAAAGTGGCCTTCATGCCATGGAAGGGTTACAACTTCGAGGATGCCATTGTGATCAGCGAGAAAGTTGTGAAAGATGACCTGTTCACTTCAGTACATATTTCTGAATTTGAACTGGAGGTCCGCGACACTAAACTGGGTGAAGAAGAACTAACACCAGATATTCCAAACGTTTCTGAAGAAGCAACCAAAGACCTCGACCAGTATGGTATCATCCGTATCGGTGCCCAGGTTAAGGAAGGAGATATCCTCATCGGTAAGATCACACCTAAAGGTGAATCTGATCCTACTCCT
>DATGXN010000158.1:0-6823 GCA_035298945.1 Chitinophagaceae bacterium
GTGGCCTCAGGTGTCAACCCCATTGTTTTTTCAGAAGATGGACGGCTCTTTGTAGCACGTGATTTTACACCTGGTGACGGGCTTTATGAGGTAGACCCCAACCTCGTCAATCCACCCAGAGCTTTGATTGCATCTACTCCGTCAAATCCTTTTCCACTCGGCTGGATGAATTCATGTGATTTCGGTCCGGACGGACGATTGTACGGTCCACTCTTCCTTGCAGGAATGGTGGTCAGCGTGAACGTTGGTGCTCCTGGTGCTCCTTTTTCTTCAAGTCCGTGGACTGATGGAACCATAACACCAGTGGCAACAGGCTTCAGGTGGCCTGTAGCTGCAAAGTTCAATTCGGCTGGAGTACTACATGTATTAGATCAGACTGGTGAAGTTTTTAAAATTGATACGAAAACTGGCGCCAAAACACTATTTATTACCCTCCAGGAAGGACTTGACAACATGGTTTTCGACGCTGCCGGAACCATGTATGTCTCCAATGCCGATTTTGGATGGGTTATTGAGGTCAAGCCGGGAGGACAAACCAGGAACATTAGTAAAGGAGGAATGATCAGTCCCATGGGGATAGCTGTTTTACCAGGCGCGAACAACCAGGATGCTTTATTTGTCGCGGACTTATTCAGATTGAGAGAAATAAATGCCACTAGTGGCAGGGACATTAGTGTTCAAAAAGGATACTTACTCTCTGAGCCCAAAAAACTGACAACACCGTTCACCGTTTCAGCAGATGGAAATAAACTAGTGGTTTCTTCCTTCTTTAATTCACTGGTTCAGGTCTGGGACCCGGCTACTAAAACGGTGCTTGAAGAATATTCCATGCCAGTTCCGATGAATGCCATCCGATTCAAGAATGATCTCGTAGTAGTTGATCTGGGGCTTGGTGGTGTAGTCAGGGCAAGCGATAAATCAATGATACTACCCATCAACAATGCGACTGTATTTGCACCGGGTGGTTTGGCCACTGATGGAGAACTCCTTTGGGTGGCTGACTGGGGTACGGGTATCATATGGCAGATCAGTTTCAATGGCAATACACCAAATGCACCCGTACCTGTTGCATCTGGCCTGATGAATCCTGAAGGTTTGGCTTGGGACGAGAATGGAGGTCTGTTGGTAGTTGAAACCGGGGCTTCTCGTTTGTCTCGTATTAATTTATCAACAGGAGAGGTAAAATCCATTGCGGAAGGCCTGAAACTTGGGCAACCCGCACTTGCTGGCTTTCCTCCAACCTGGAGCTTCGATGGCGTAGCTATTGGTAAATCAGGCAAGATCTATGTTTCGGGATTCGAGAACAATAACATTTACGTCATTTCCAAAAAATAGTGGCTTAAGACAATAATTCTAAGGCAGAAGAATTTTTGATTTTGAGCTTCTTAACTAAGCACCTTTTCGGCGAAATCCGGAGGTGCTTTTTATATACCAAAAAAGAGATCTTGTTATTTGTTCAAATAGTTCGCCCGCATGTTGCTGAAAACAATAGCCGAATAAAGTGGATAGTGTTGTGGTGTTATGCAGTAAAGATACTCACGCGTTCAGCGATCAGTTCTTTGTAAGCCTTTTGCCTGGCCGGATCAAGAAAAGAGCGGTTGATCAACTGCTCAGCATCAGGAAGCCATTTCTGCAGACGTTTATACACTGCATTGATCTGTTTTGCGTTCAGTCTTAATCCGGCACCGAAATGGTCGAAGTACCCTTTATTGAAATTTCTCTTTTTCCCACCTAACAGCAGCGCCATATCATCCTTATCCTCCGGCAATACCATTCTCACATTGAGCAGGTCATAAAAAGGCGACAGCACCCAACCCTCTTCTGCAAGTAACATGGAATAGTTCTTAAGGTGCATATCACTGTTCCCGATCACATAATTGAATACCGCTGATTCAAAAAAACGCAACTTGTCCAATAGTGTGTTGACAGACAACTCGCCAATGGTTTTACCAAGTTGTTCCATCGTTCCCTTGTATTTGTTTTCCAGTTCCAGTATCTGCAGAAAATCGATCATGTGGTTCTTAGATCCATCCGCATTTCTGTCGATCCGCTTGGTCAGAAAACACAACTCCCCGGATTGTAAACGGATCATATTGACCGGAACAATAACGATCCTGAATAATTCAGCCAGTTTCATGGACAGATGCTCATTCTCCGGCATCATGGGATGATCCGCGTTCTGGGGTTTTAGGATATACTGGCCTTCTAAAGCGTCCATAATGGTCAGCCTTCCCTGGTGTCCGTTTTTCAATGTCTCTTTTATCCACCCCAGTGATAACTTGGGTTGTACGCCGGGGACAGTTATGGATAGCATGGCGGCTTCTTTGGCCAGTTGCTCCATGTCTGTTAACCGATAAGGCAATACGGGAACATGCGTTGTTTCAAAAAATGCCTTTATACATTTGGGGTGATAATCCACCTGGTTATCATCCAATGCCTGGTAACAATAGAGACAGTTAGGCATTTGTTTCAGGATTTACAGGATGAACACTTACCGCCCCTATGGCATTCTGACAACATGCAAGCAGGAGACCCATGCGATCATTCCGGTTGATCTTCCAGCTTTCAGCTGCAATATTCAACAACCATCCCTCCGGGATAAGCCCGTCGAAAAATGGGAATAGTCTTTTACTTCTGTAAGGCCTGGTAGATACAGGCATTTGAAAACTGATGAACTGGTTGGGGTAGCTCTTTGCATATGCTTCGTCATATACAAACAGATATTCTCCGTTATCGTCTTCTGTGAGAAGGCCGGCCAGTATGTTGTTGTATTTAACGATTCCCTGCCTCATCTTTCTCTTTTACTGGACCCAATGCATGGCCAAACAGTTGCAGCACCTGGTTCACCTTTGACAAACTGAGGTTTTCCTTGCCTTGCTCGATCTTCCTGATCACGGTTAGAGCCACCCCTGCCTTTTCAGCAAATTCCTCCTGGGTGAGGCCCAACTGCTTTCTTCTGGTCTTTACAAAGCGTGATAATTCGCTCATATTATATGCAATTGCACATAAATATAGTCAAAAATTCTATATTATATGCTTATACGTATAATATTAACTAGATAATACAATTTATATGCAATTAGATATAGTATTGTTTATTTGCCATACCATGCAAGACTGAGCTCAGCATAATTGTATTTCGCGGAGGTCACGACTTTGCCGGTATAGAAAGATTTTTGCTTCATAGCCAGATCGATATCTTCCGCAGGCTTCCGGTAACCACTATTGTAACAGGTGGCATAATACCTGAGCTTGGCTTCATCTGAATTAAATTTCATTGACCGGGTTCTATGTTCCATGATCCTGTAGAAGGCCAACAGGTAATCCATTTGCCCTTCAATGCTTTCCAGTCTGCTGATCCTTGCACGCCTCTGTACTTCATCATCCACCATCACTCCCTGGGGCAGGTTCAGCATCTTTACGGTTGCTGGATCCAACAATGTCAGAGCATCCTGTTCAACCATCTCTGCAAATGATGGTTTCATCTGGAAATGTCCAATGGAAAAGTCTGCATAACGCGCGCCGCTTTGTACATACAAAATGCTGAGTGCCGTGGTTTCCATGAAATCGTACACCACATTATACCGGACCAATTCAGGGAACACAATAGCCATCAGCATCCTGGGCGGGGTACCATGCATGCTGGCTTTTGATACGATCAGTTGCTGGTGTTGCTTCAGCCAGGCATCTGCTTCCCGATACTCTTTTTCAAGCTCATGTTTTATGTCATCTTCCCCCAACGGACTAAAGGAAGAACAACAGAAAAGGAGCATGATGAGATAGATCCTTTTCATGGTCATCATTTGATCTCGATGGAACCTTTGAGAATATCCTCTCCATCCTGTTTCAGCCAGCTGATATACTGCTTGCCATTGGATGTGGTAAAAAATGGATAGACCGCTCCCGCGTTCTCCACATGGCCATCCTGGAAATAGAGATTGCCCATATGGTCATATAATACCGCCTTGCTGAGATCGGTCCCGACAATAATGGCCAGGTTCGAAGCACCTACTGAATTGTTCTTTTTAAAACTGCCCACTTTGCGGCCTTCGGTATAGAGGTCCCAGGTTTCGGTATCAAGCCAGCAGACCTCCCCGGTAGTTGAAACAGAAAAAACCCTGTCGCCATAAGCATCGATGTTGTTGACCTTGATGGTCTTTTTAGTACCATCTGGTTTGACCAGGATGGCGGGCAGGGTCACTTTGCCTGCTCCCGTGGGCGTACCCAGGCATAGGAGTGCGAGTGTGTTCTTGTCGTGGCTTTTGATCAGTATGTGATTGAAAAACTCCGCCATATCGTCAATAGGTGTGAGATTTGTCTTCTTCTCATTGAAAGCAATACCACTCGTTCCGGTGGATTCCATCCATTCGTAAAATACAATCTTGTTGTCCGGGGTCACAAAAACATCTTTTGCTTCTGCATAGCTGCCATAATTTTTTCCGTTTACTACCACGGATTTACTCGTGCCACTTTCCTTGATGTAGTTCTTATCATTTGACCCCATGGCATCTTTCTCATTGGCCCCGGTAAGCAGGTCACTGGACATGGGTATGGCTGATTTATCGTTGTAGGAGCCGGTTTGTTTCCCGTTCTCGATCACCACATAATTATCTTTCCCGCCGCAACTTCTTTTCACCACCAGGGTATAGCCATTGCTGCCGGCGCCAATGTTAAGGCGACTTTCATTGTATATCAATGAAGATCTGCAATTGGCCTCACCCTTGTAGAGGGTTTCGTAAGATGCTTTTGAATCTCCGCCGCTGCCCGGATTAGCTGAACTGGTGGAGCCACTTTCATTGCCCGATTTTCCCGGGCTGCCCTGTGTTCCGGAATCGTTGGGCTGGCTTTTGTCGGTACTGCCTGTCTCCGTCTTCTTAACTGGTTTGATTTTTTTAAGGAGGCCGCCTACGGTCTGTGCATCGGTGTTTTGCTGAAAGATCAGCATCAGGAGGCTGCACAGGATTAACTTTGTCATTTGCGGGGTTTTAGGTAGATAATAATTTCAATACTGGAATATATTCTATTCTCCACAAACTTGCTTCATCTCGGGCTTTCAGGCAATCGCGTCAATCCGCTTTATTTTACTTTACAGTCAGGGTTGGAGAGCCAGGTAGGCTGGATGAAATTCCTATAAAAATCCTGATGGCACTATTTCAGCTCATATCAATTGGCACAATGCAAATGCTTCTTATATTAAGGTTGATATTAATACATTTGAAGATCTAGTCACTCCATTGAGAGGTACCGGGGCAAAGTTCAGTAAATCATTCACTGGGAAGATGGAAGAATTCAGCTTTGAAATTGACGGAGTAATTTACACGTTTTATTATCTCGATATAAACCCTGAATTATCTTTTGTAAAGCTCTCCTATAACAATTTAGGAGAGCTTTTATTTGCAACGCTTTTCTATCCCCGATTGTCATATCAGCGATGGCGTATGAACTGTGTTCATTTTTCAATTACCAGCCAATTCAATCATTTAGTATTATTCATACCTTAAGGCCATGAAGTTGGCCATCCTCAAACTCCTCCTGATATTCCTGCCTTTTTTTGTCATAGCCCAGTCTCCGCTATCAGAACTTCACAGCTTACGCCGCGAGATACAGCTCGCAAAAAATGATACCAGCCTCATGATCGCCTTTGGAAACCTGGGCTCTTATTATGACGATGTAAATATCGACAGCGCCATTTACTACTTCGAAAAAAGCATAACCATGGCCAGGCAACTGAAATTGAAGCTAGACGAGGCCATGCTTTATTCAGATATTAACTGGCCCTTATGCAAGAGGGGAAACTATCCCCAGGCTTTGAGATACCTGAACCTGGCCCTGGATCTTGCGGGTAACCCCGCCAACGAAAAAAATATTCATCATTTACCAGCAACACAAACACCGGAATCCTATCGTCTTAATATATTAAGCTGGGTTCATCTGAGTTTTGCCGGCATGTATGGATATACCGGAGACTATGAGAAAGATATCGTTGCAGCCAACGAAGCAAAATCGATTGCCGAAACATTCAAAGACTCTTCACTGCTGTCTTTCATTTTTAACGAGAAAGGCAATGCTTACCTCAAACTGAATCAGCCGGACTCGGCGCTGCATTTTAACTTGATGGCAATTGCTTACAATGAACCCCTGGCCTATAAAAAATTCCAGGCTAATAATTATATCCAGGCTGGAGAAACCTACCTGCAAATGGGTGATACAACAAGTGCAAAGGATAATTTCGAAAAAGCGGTAGAGGTAAGTGCCCTGCATAATAACCCCATTAAAAACGGGGAAGCGCATCTCCACCTGGCCCGGCTCTTTCAATCCCAAAACAAAATGGATTCAAGCCTCTACCACAGCAAGGCAGCACTGGCCATTTTGAAACTGGCCGGGAAAGAGAAATCAACTGCGGCTGCCTACCGGATGATCTCGGATTGTTATTTTTCACTAGGCCAGAAAGACAGTTCATTCGCCTATCTAAGACTGGCCACGGTATTGAACGATAAAATTTCAATAGCAGAAAAGCAAAAGATCCAAGAATTCCAGGTGGCGGGATTTGAAGAAGCGCTGAAACTGGAAGCCCTGGAAAAAGAAAAGATCCAAACCCGTAATAAGATCAGAACCTACGGCATGCTGGCAGGGCTTGCCATTCTGTCCATCATCGGATTTATGCTCTACCGCAACAACAGGCAAAAACAAAAAGCCAATGCGGTACTGGAAGCAACGCTTACTGATCTGAAATCCACCCAGGCCCAGTTGGTTCAATCAGAAAAAATGGCTTCGCTGGGGGAGCTTACGGCAGGCATTGCGCATGAAATACAGAACCCGTTGA
>DATGXN010000159.1:0-38554 GCA_035298945.1 Chitinophagaceae bacterium
AGGCGAGAGGCGAGAGGCGATAGGCGAGAGGCGAAAGGATACAGTA
The DNA here is from genome assembly GCA_035298945.1 of Chitinophagaceae bacterium. Taxonomy (GTDB): domain Bacteria; phylum Bacteroidota; class Bacteroidia; order Chitinophagales; family Chitinophagaceae; genus Pollutibacter. Next base: position 47 of record DATGXN010000159.1, read on the forward strand.
TAGAGGATTTCACTCACGCCTCTCGCCTCTCGCCTCAATCCTCTTTCCCCCCGCCTATAAAACTATTGACCGCTTCCCGGTAAAGCTCGCCGACCGGTAATTCCAGCTCGCCGATGAAAACGGAGGTTTTTTTCACTGCGGAGATCGCAGATTTGGAGATGATATATGATTTGTGGATCCTGATGAATTGGGTGGGTGGCAGCTGATCTTCGATGGATTTCATGCTCATCCTGGTTACGAGGGGATTTTTGCTGCTGCGTAGGTGGATTTTGAGATAGTCTTTTAATGCTTCTATCCAGATGATATCAGTGAATTCTACTTTGATCAGTTTATAATCAGCGTTTACAAAAATGTACTTCTGCTCATCTGCAACCTGTAACCTGGAACCTGCAACCTTCAGTTTAAACAGATCCATTGCTTTATTGCAGGCTTTAACAAAACGGTCCATAGCTACCGGTTTGAGCAGATAATCCACCACGTTGAGGTTATATCCTTCCAATGCGAATTTCTCGTAAGCGGTGACCAGGATGTACATGGGTTTTTGCGGAAGGCTCTGGATAAACTGGAGGCCGGTGATACCGGGCATCTGGATATCAATGAAAACCAGGTCGATCTCGTGCTGCTGCAGGTATTCCATAGCTTCCATGGGCCTGTTGAATCCTGCTACCAGTTCCAGGTAAGGTACCTGCCGGATATTGTCTTCCAACAATTCCAATGCAAGTGACTCATCATCTATAGCTATGCACCTGAGTTTCATGTAAGCTCAATTTGTAAGGTTACATCGAACCATTGAGATCCGCGGTTGATTAGGAGTTTATGCTTATCAGGATAAAGCAGTTCAAGCCTTCTTTTTACATTGCCCAAACCTATGCCTGAAGTTTTATCTTTTTCTTCCAGGCTTTCTTCAACACAGGTATTGCGCACATGAAAATCCAAGGTGTTGTTTTCCATATGCATATTAATATCGATCTGTGGATGATCGAACATCACTACACCGTGCTTGAATGCATTTTCCACAAAAGGTATCAGCAGCATGGGTTCTATTTCGTGATGGTCGCTGACTGCTTCAAAGCTTGTAGTGATCTTCACTGTATTTCCAAATCGCTGTTTTTGCAGATCGATGTAGCTTTCCAGGTATTCAACTTCTTTCTTCAGTGAAACGCGTTCGTGGGTTTCGTAAAGCATATAGCGAAGCAGCTGTGAAAGCTTGATCAGTGAGGGTTCCAGCAGGTCTGATTTCTTACGGGCCAGTGCCACCATGTTGTTCAGTACATTGAACATGAAGTGGGGACTCACCTGGGAGCGCAGCAGTGCAAGCTCGGTTTTCAGGTTTTCGTTGATCGTGTCTTTTTCCCTTCGTTCCCGTTTGAGCTGGTCAACGGTGATACGGTAGGTATAGCTGGCAACAAGAATAAATATCAGCGGAAACAGATTGAATGAAAGCGATTTGATAAAAGTGAAGTGGGCACCTTTTATAATATAGCCGAAGAAAAGGGCATCCATGGCAAAAAAACTGACCAGGATGCCGATCAGTGAAAGCAAATAATCTCGGTATCGGCCTTTATAAACCAACCTTGGAACAAGTATGTTGGCATTTGCATAAAAAATGGCGATCCACAAGGCTCTCAGGATGATGCCGAGGATGATAACGGCCTGCATGTTCCGGTCCCAGAATTCCTTCTCCGGTATTTTGGTTTCCTGCATGGAACGGTCTGGCCTCAGTACCCATGGCAGGGTGAATAGCAAAACCCAGCAGATCACGTGGATCAGTATGACGAATATTTTTTTCCTGCTGAATTTGCCTGGCATAGGTGCAAAATACATTTATGCCCGGCAAATCAGGTAGGGATGAGATGAAATCCGCTTATTCTGCGACGAAACGGAGCTATCCCGAGGGGGTATTATTTGACCAGAATGGCGTTTTGAACGCTTTTCTTCCTGGCCGTCATGAAGTACATGATGGTAAATGTGGGGATGAAATCGAATCCCGGCAGTATTTCTTCGAGGAAGTTAAAAGCACCGCCGATCATACCCCTGGTGCCGCCGAAGGTTTTATAGAAGATGAATGCCGAAACAGGCGCCCACAGCGTGTCCCCAAATTCTCCCAGTACCGGTATGGCATAAGTAGCCATTCCTATAAGGTCCATCAGGAGACAGAAAATTAGTGAGGGTTGTTTTTTCATACCCAGATAGATGGATTGCTTTTTCAAAAGGTTGCAGGTTCCAGGCTAAGGTTGCAAGTTTTTCTGCAACCTGCCACCTGCCACCTGTAACCTAGTAATTAATGACCTGCTCCTGTATAGCCTCGGGAATCTCCCTCCAGCTATACTGCTGGGTTCTCAGCTGCGGAATGAAGCCAGCTTCTTTGATGGCTTCCTGCATGGTTCTATAGGTGAACCTGTGCGGGGCGCCGGCGGCACTGACCACATTCTCTTCGATCATGATGGAGCCAAAATCGTTGGCGCCGGCATGCAGGCAAAGCTGGGCGATCTGTCGGCCTACGGTGAGCCAGCTGGCCTGGATATTGATCACATTGGGCAGCATGATCCTGCTCAGGGAGATCATCCTGATATATTCTTCGGGAGTGGTGAGATTCTGTACACCACGGATCTTGCTCAAGAGCGTATCCACATCCTGGAATGTCCAGGGTATGAAGGCCAGGAATCCTTTGGCGTGTTCGGGCTTACGGCTCTGCACCTCCCTGATTTTCACCAGGTGCTCAAATCGTTCTTCAACCGTTTCCACATGGCCAAACATCATGGTGGCGGAAGTGGTGATGTCAAGTTTGTGGGCTTCATGCATGATATCCAGCCATTCCTGGGCCCCGCATTTTCCCTTGCTGATCAGGCGTCGAACCCTATCGATCAATATTTCTGCACCGGCTCCGGGTAAAGAGTCAAGTCCTGCTTCTTTCAGGGCCATGAGCACTTCCCTGTGGGTGGATTTTTCCAGTTTAGTGATATGGGCAACCTCGGGTGGGCCGAGAGAATGGAGTTTAAGATTGGGATACTCCTGTTTCAGCTGCCTGAACAGGGTGGTATAGAAATCCAGCCCAAGATCCGGATGATGGCCTCCCTGCAGCAGCAGCTGGTCTCCGCCATATTTAAAGGTTTCCTCGATCTTTTTCCTGTAGGTGGGCATGTCCGTGATATAGGCTTCAGCATGCCCTGGTATCCTGTAGAAATTGCAGAATTTGCAGTTAGCGATACAAACATTGGTGGTATTAACATTCCGGTCGATCTGCCAGGTCACGCGGCCATGAGGTACCTGCTTTTTGCGGAGTTCATCTCCCAGGTACATCAGGTCTGTAAGGGGTGCATGATGATAAAGGAAAACCCCTTCTTCCACGGAAAGAAATTCCATGTTCAGCGCTTTCTGGTAGAGCCCGTTAAGCTCGGTAGAATTATTTTCTGCCATAAGAAAGCAAAGGTACTAGGATTCGTTCATTCTCCCTCCAAGGGGCCTCCCTCCAAGGGACGTCCCTTGGAGGGAGGCCCCTTGGAGGGAAATGTTAAACGGTAAACTTCCTGCTGATATATTCAGTAATTTGTTAAAGCATTCAGAACGACAGACCGGAGATATGATAAAACACTTAGTTCTTATGTTGGCGCTGTTCCTTTGTCTGGTGATGGGAGTATCGGGCCAGGAAGAATTTACTGAACCCGAAGCAAAACTACTTTCGGTAGTTCCATTTACCCGTATGAGCGGTGGAGTGGTTATTCTGACAGGTATTGTCAATAACTATACTGATTCCCTGAATTTCATCCTGGATACCGGCAGCGGCGGCATTTCCCTCGATTCACTTACCTGCGTAAGGCTAAATATCAGTCTTACCCCCTCCGAACGAACCATCCGGGGCATTGGGGGTATAAGAAAAGTCAATTTTCTCAATAACGCCACGCTGAAGCTGAAAGGCCTGCAGGTAGACAGCCTGAATTTCCACGTCAATGATTACGATATCCTGAGCAGTGTATATGGTATCAAGATAGATGGCATCATCGGTTATAGCTTTCTGAGCCGTTATATAGTTAAGCTGGACTATGATAGTTCAGTGATGTATGTCTACAGCAAGGGCGAGTTCAGATACCCCAGGGGCGGACATATCCTTCGTCCTCAATTTGGCACTATCCCCATCCAGCAGGTTAAATTCCGGGACGAACCTAAACGGCCATTTACCAATAAATTTTATTTTGATACAGGAGCAGGACTGTGCTTCCTCCTTTCTAAAGACTATGCAACGGATTCTGCTGTTATGAGGAAAAAAAAACCGGCGCCTGTGATCACACAAGCCGAAGGTCTTGGCGGCAAGATGCAGATGGAACTGACTACGGTAAAAGAGATCCAGCTTGGGCCATATAAATTCCGGAACGTTCCCACTTTTGTATTTGAAGACAAGTTCAATGTGACTTCTTATCCATTCCTTGGCGGTCTGATCGGCAATGATATCCTCCGCAGGTTCACCGTAACACTGAATTACGGCAAAAAGGAAATTCATATTTTACCTAACAGTCATTATCACGAGGGATTCGATTATTCTTATACCGGCCTGGGAGTATATTTTGTGAACGATAAGGTTGTTGTAGAAGATGTTGTGACGGGGTCTCCGGGAGATAAAGCCGGATTTCAACCAGGCGATGTGATCATCGGGATCAATAACAACTATTCAAATAATATTCAGGCCTACAAGAACCTGATGCAAACAACCGGCACTAAACTTCGAATATTGGTACTCAGGGAAGGGCAACCTTTTGAGCTTTATATGAAACCCAGGAGTATACTTAAAGGATAGATTAACCAAACTGTTTTACGGATATTTGCACTATGATCCATTTTGAACGATTTAAACTGGCGAACGGGCTTACTGTACTTGTTCACCGTGATGTAAGTACACCTATGGTGGTGTTGGATATTTTGTACGATGTGGGAGCGAGGGATGAAGATCCCTCAAAAACAGGATTTGCACATCTTTTTGAGCACCTGATGTTCGGAGGTTCCGTTAATATCCCGGATTATGATGAACCTCTGCAGGTAGCAGGCGGAGAGAACAATGCATATACCACCAATGATCTCACCAACTATTATTGCCAGCTACCGCTGGAGAATATTGAAACAGCGTTCTGGCTTGAAAGCGACAGGATGCTGAGCCTTGCATTCAGTGAAAAAAGCCTGGATGTGCAGCGCAAGGTGGTTTCTGAAGAGTTCAAGGAGCATTACCTGAACAAGCCCTATGGTGATGCCTGGCAGATCCTTCGTGAAATGGCATACACTACTCATCCTTATCGCTGGATGACGATCGGCAAGGAACTGAAGCATATAGAAGAAGCACGACTATCTGATGTGAAGGCCTTCTTTTTCAAACATTACACACCTTCCAATGCCATCATGGTAGTTGCAGGTAATGTTGAAGTGGAAGAAGTGAAACAGCTTGCAGAAAAATGGTTTGGTGATATTACACCGGGAGACCGTTACCAGAGAAATATCAAGCCCGAGCCTGAGCAAACCGAAGCCCGGAAAAAAACGGTCAGTCGTGATGTCCCATTGGATGCATTATATAAATGCTGGCATATGCCCGCGAGAATGGAGCAGGGATATTATGTGGCAGACCTCATCACAGACATACTTGGAGGAAGTACATCTTCACGTTTATACCAGGTGCTGGTGAAAGAAAAAAAAATGTTCAGCAATATCGAGTGCTATCATTTCGGTAGTGTTGACCGGGGATTGTTAGCCATTGAAGGCAAGCTGGTAAAAGGTGTTGATATATACGAAGCGGAAAAAGCAATTGAGGAGATCCTGACTCAGCTTAAAGAGATCAGGATAGATGAGAAAGAGCTGCAGAAAGTAAAGAACAAAACCGAAAGCCTGATGGCTTTTGAAGATATGAGCCTGATGAACAGGGCCAACAGCCTTGCGTTCTATGAGTTTCTGGGTGATGCTACCCTGATGAACACTGAACTGGGTAAATACCAGGCGGTCACTACAGACGATATCATAGAAGAAAGCAGGCGGATTTTTGATGAGAAAAACAGCAACACGCTGTATTATTTGGCGAGTAAACATTAATATGATCAAGGACCAGACAATAACAATAAAAGGGCCCGACAGGAAGATCGCACCCAGGATAAAAGACGCGGTTGAATTCGATCTCACATTGAAGCCCTACGAGAAAATGGTACTGGACAACGGCATTGAGGTTTATGCTGTTTCTGCAGGCCCCGAGGAAGTGCTCCAGGTGGAGTGGGTTTTCTATGCAGGAAACTGGTATGAAGACCAGAATGGCATTGCCGGGGCAGCCAACCATCTGATCAAGAACGGTACAAAAAATAGAACGGCATTCGAGATCAGCGAGCATTTTGATTTTTATGGTTCCTACCTGAACAGGAATTGTTATAATGAAACAGCGGTGATCAGTCTGCATACGCTTACGCGTCACCTGTCTGAACTGCTTCCGGTAGTAACTGAACTTATAACCGAGTCAGTATTTCCTGAGCATGAGCTTGATATATTCAAACAGAATATGAAGCAGAGACTGGAAGTCAACCTCAAGAAATGTGATTTTGTGGCCAATCGGCTGATCGACGAGTATCTCTATGGCATTGACCATCCCTATGGCAAATATTCGACCAGGGAATCTTACGATGCGATCACGAAAGACAAACTGGTGGATTTCCATAAGCAGTTCTACCTCCACGGAAAACTGGTGATCTTTGTGGCAGGGGTATTGCCTGCGGATCTGTATCAGCAGTTGAATGCCCATTTTGGCAAACTCCCGGTTCAGCAGGCTGCGCTGCCCGAGTTTTCCCATCCGGTAAAAGCTGCTATAGACAAGAAGTACAGGATCAATAATGATCCCAACGGGGTACAGGGTGCTGTAAGATTGGCCAAGCCTTTCATTACCCGTCAACATCCTGATTTTGCACCCATGCAAGTGCTCAATGCATTATTCGGAGGGTTCTTTGGATCCAGGCTGATGAGTAATATCAGGGAAGACAAGGGGTATACTTACGGCATTCACAGTTATTTCCAGAATCATATGTCTGAGTCGGCCTGGATGGTCAGCACTGAAGCAGGAAAAGATGTATGCGAGAAAACAGTACAGGAAGTATATAACGAGATGAAGTTGCTGAGAGAAGAACCTGTTTCGGATGAAGAGCTGCTGCTGGTAAAAAATTACCTGATCGGTTCCATCCTTGGGGATCTTGATGGCCCCTTCCATATCATAGGAAGGTGGAAGAATATCATTCTTAACAATTTGCCTGGTGATTATTTTGTAACTTCTGTTGATGCGATCAAGAACGTCACACCTGCGGAGCTGCAGGTACTGGCGAATAAATATCTGCAGCCGGAATCGTTTTATGAATTGGTAGTTGTATAAAATCCTGAATATGAAGTATTCATTGATCGCAGTGTTTATGTTTTTGATGGTATCTGCCGCTGTAGCGCAGAAGAAAGATAAGGAAGCGGTCAAGGCACGTATGGCAGAAATGGTACAAAACGAAACGATTTCTTTCAGGGCAGAGATGGTTTATCCCCAGGGAAGGCCTTCGAGGTACCTGTCTGAGTTATATTACCTGTTTACTGTGAATGACAAGAAAGTGGTTTGTGATCTTCCCTATTTTGGCGAGGCGCACCAGGCTTCGCTGGCGAACGACGGCGGGATCAAATTCACATCTTCCAATTACACTGTTGAAAAAAAGCAGTTGAAAAAGGGCTGGACCATGGTGATCAAGCCGAAAGACAATTCCGATATAAAAGAATGCACACTGAATGTGTATGAAAGTGGATCAGCTAACCTGGTGGTGGTATCCAACACCCGGTCAACTATTTCATACGATGGCAGGATCATTGAGCCAGGATCGAATTAAGGCAGACTGCATGCTGATTCAGAAATAGGTTATATTGGCAAAAATTTGCAACCATGAATTTCCTTATCCGCATTCTCATTTCAGCTTTGGTGGCATTTGGCCTCTCCTATCTTCTCGACGGCGTGCATATTGATAAATTCACTACGGCATTGATCCTGGCATTAGTGCTCGCTGTGCTGAATGCACTGGTTAAGCCGATTCTTATCATACTTACACTTCCCATAACTATCGTTACCCTCGGATTGTTTCTATTGGTGATCAATGCGCTCATCATTATGCTGGGCGACAGATTCATTGATGGATTCAGTGTAGATGGATTTTGGTGGGCACTGTTATTCAGTATACTTTTATCACTGGTATCTTCGATCTTATATTCGGCCGGTAAAAAAGAGTAAACATCTATGTATTTCGACAGGAAAGCGCTGACCGATGATCAGCTCCTGCATTTCTATCAGACCTTGCTGAAACCCCGCATGATCGAGGAGAAGATGCTTGTGTTATTAAGGCAGGGAAAGATCTCGAAATGGTTCAGCGGTATTGGGCAGGAAGCAATTTCTGTAGGTGCAACGCTTGCGCTTGAAGAAGATGAGTGGATCATGCCCCTGCACCGCAATCTTGGCGTATTCACCGCCAGGAATATGCCCTTGCATAAAATGTTCCTCCAATGGCAGGGTCGGTCACAGGGTTATTCCAAAGGCAGGGAAAGAAGTTTTCATTTTGGTACCCGGGAGCATCATATCTGCGGGATGATCTCGCATCTCGGTCCCCAACTTGCTATCGCTGATGGTGTGGCCCTGGCGCATAAGCTTCGCCAGGAAGGGAAAGTATCATTAACATTTACGGGAGATGGCGGTACTTCAGAAGGTGATTTTCATGAAGCCCTTAATGTGGCGGCAGTATGGGATCTTCCTGTCATCTTTATCATTGAAAATAACGGGTATGGTTTAAGTACACCGGTGCAGGAGCAATACAGGTGTGAGAATCTTGTTGACAGGGCAAGAGGTTATGGCATGGAAGGGATACAGATCGATGGGAATAATCTTCTTACTGTATACGATACGATAAAAGGTATTCGCGAATACTGTATCCGCAATCAGAAACCTTACCTGGTGGAATGTATGACTTTCAGAATGAGGGGCCATGAAGAAGCAAGTGGTACAAAATATGTTCCCAGGGAATTGTTTGAAATGTGGGCCGAAAAAGATCCTGTGGTGAATTTTGAGCAATACCTGTTGAGCAAGGATCTCATCAGCAGGGATAAGATCAATGCCATGCGGGAAGAGATCAGGCATTATATAGATGAAGAACTTTCCACTGGATTTTCTGTTCCCCCTTTGGTAGCCAATACTGCAGAGGAGTTGAAAGATGTTTACGCGGAAAAACATCCTTCCCATGATATCGATGTGATGGATCATGAAGATCTCCGGTATGCTGAGTTGAAAGAAAGCCGTTTTGTAGATGCGATCAGCCAGGGATTGGAACAGAGTATGGAAAAACATAGTGAGCTGGTGTTAATGGGGCAGGACATTGCAGAATATGGAGGTGCATTCAAGATCACTGAAGGGTTTGTAGAGAAATTTGGCAGAGCACGTGTACGTAATACACCGCTTTGCGAAAGCGCTATCATTGGAACCGGATTGGGGCTCAGCCTGGAAGGATTCAAGTCTGTGATTGAAATGCAGTTTGCTGATTTTGTCTCTGTAGGTTTTAACCAGATCGTTAATAATCTTGCCAAGATCCATTATCGCTGGGGCCAGAATGCCGATGTGGTGATAAGGATGCCAACAGGTGCTGGCGTAGGTGCCGGACCTTTCCACTCTCAGAGTAATGAGGCCTGGTTTGTTCATACTCCCGGGTTGAAAGTTGTTTATCCTTCAACACCGTTTGATGCCAAAGGCCTGATGATAGCTGCCATCAATGATCCCAATCCTGTTTTATATTTTGAACATAAAGCACTTTACCGGAGTATATCAGGTCCAATGCCTTCCTCTTACTATGAAGTAGAGATAGGCAAGGCCAGGCAGGTCAGAACTGGTTACGATATCAGCATCATTACTTACGGCGCAGGCGTACACTGGGCCGAGGATTATGCTTCGGAGCATCCGGAAATTTCTATCGATATACTGGACCTTAGAACATTGCTGCCACTGGATCTTGAAGCGATAAGGGGAGCGGTGAACAGAACGGGCAGGGTGCTGGTGTTGCACGAGGATACCCTGACCGGAGGAATAGGAGGTGAGGTAGCTGCCTGGATCGGTGAGCATTGCTTTGAACATCTTGACGCCCCTGTCATGCGTTGCGGGTCATTAGACACTCCGGTGCCATTCAGCATTGAACTGGAAAATAATTTCCTGGCAAAATCCTGCCTGAAGCAAAAGATCGAAGAGCTTTTATCTTACTGATCTGATCTCAATTCCGATATATGATATTCCTGGATCTTCGGATCGGGTTCAGGACTTAAAGTGAAGAAAACGCGCAGCCTGGCTTTTTCTCCTTCAATGTCGAATGATCCCCTGAGGTTATTCAAAGGATTCATGGCGCTTACATTCTTAACCGGGCCTGCTTTTTCAAATAAACTCCTGGCCTCTTTTCTCAAACTGTCAATTGGATAGTCGGGGAAGAAATTTTCGGCGAATATGTGCAGTTTTTCTGCATCCTTCCATTCCGGAAGGAGTTGCATTAATTCCTGTTTTCGTTGTTCAAGAATTTTCGATTTTACCTGATGGGGTTTCATACCAGCCAATGCAATGAGCGTATCCATGATCTGGAGATTGATCCCTCCCCAGTTCGCATAGGTCCTGTTACTGAAAATAGCAATACCCAGCCCATAATCCGGCATGATCAGCCAGTGGGAACCAAAACCAGGAAGTCCGCCACCATGGCCTATGGAGACCCTGTTTTCACAGTCTTTTGCAATGCGAAGTCCGAATCCATACCCGCTGACAGTAGGGCAAAGGCGGCCAGTAGGATAGGTAAAGCCTGCGCCAACGCTATTGAGATTCCACAACTGGTGCATTTCGCGAATGGAGCTACGTTTCAGGGGGCCATCATCTTCTCCATCCCTTGGAGGCCATGCAGCGAGGTGAAGGTTCATGTATTTAGAAAAATCATCTATAGTAGTGAGCAAGCCACCCATACCGCCCCAGGCCCCATCGTGAAGAAGTTCTTCTTCTTTAAAATCATTATTGATCCAGCGATAACCATGGGCAAGATCCCGGGCGGGCACATTCGAAAACTCCCAATAGGTGTGTTCCATACCGAGAGGCTTGAATATATTGTCAGCAATGAATTTCTGGTAAGGTTGATTGGTAATGTTCTTAATGATAGTGCCCAGCAAAGAGACGCCCAGGTTACTGTATTCGTACCTGATCCCGGGAACATTGGAAAATGATGGTCCTTGTTTGATCAGATCCATGAGTTCCTGTTCTGTATCAGATAACTGCCTGTCGCCATATGGATTGTCTTCAGGGAAACCGGCTCTATGGGTCATGAGGTCGCGGACGGTGATTCCCGGCGCGTCAGTGGTGAGGTATTTTATCCCTTTCATGTCAGGGATATATTTTGAAGCCGGATCATCAAGGCTGAGCAGGCCCTGGTCCCGAAGGATCAGGATGGCCATGGTAGTGAAACTTTTTGTCATGGACGCGATGCGGAAAGTAGTATTTGTGTAGACAGGTGTATTTTCTTTAAGGTTTGAAATACCACTGAAACGCGCGTGAATAAGTTTCCCATCCAATACAATTCCATATGCTAATCCCGGGATATGGGATTCGTTTGCATAACGCATAATTATAGAGTCTGCAAGGGGAATGAATGGAGCCAGGCGTTTTATCCTTTCATCATCCGATCTTATCGGCGTGGTAATATCGTGCTGAACTTGTGGTTGGGTGTCCGGGGTTTGCCGGCAGCCAAGAACGAACAGCAGGGCCAGCATGCAGAGCAACCTTGTTATGTGCATGTAGATTATTTCTTTAAGCTTTTCAGATAGCTGAGGCTTTGTGGTACCTGTGACAATGAACGCGAAGATTCATCTTCAATGAAAAAATGTTTGACGCCATATTTTTTCGCCACTTTCATTATTTCAGCAATGCCAACATCACCCTGGCCAAGCACAACATTGGTTTCCACATCGGCTTGACCATTCTGGTTTCCTGGAGTGCCCGGCTTTCTGTCTTTCAAATGCATGAGCTGAAAACGTCCTGCATATTTTTTCAGCAGGGCCACTGGATCCTGCCCGGGATGTTTGACCCAGAACACGTCCATTTCAAAGTTGACATATTGCGGATTTGTTTTGGTAGCAATATAATCGAATAAGGTGCCTGATTCATAGGGCCTGAATTCATATCCATGCGGATGATAACAGAGTGTGAGACCTTTTTCATGGAGTATCTTTCCTGCCGTATTAAAAACCTCGACTGCTTTGCGGGCATCGTCAACGGTAAATTCATTTCCGTTATGAGGTATCCAGAAACATACTACATATTTCGCTCCATAGGTTTTTGCATTCCCGATAACCGTATAGAGATCTTTCTGGAGTTTATCAAAATCGCCGCTGACACTGATCACTTTGAGCTTTCTGTCGTCCAGCATTTTTTTAAATTCAGAATGCGAAAGTCCATAGCTATCCCCGCCTTCGAGTTTTGTAATGCCCATCTTACGTATCGTGTCCAGTGTACCGGGAATATCGGTTTTGAATTGGTTGCGGAACGAATATAATTCCACGCCAATATCCTGGGAAGAAGCAGTAAACACCTGGAAAAAAACCAGGATCAAAAGGAGGTACCTCATAAACTCATGTTGTAGTTGAATTTACATCTCTTTACCAGTTGAAACGCAAAAAAAGTCCTTATTCTTCATGGTTATTGGACGAATTGTTACATTTCATAAAATCAAGGGCCATGAGCAAAATATTTTCCCATTTCCGGGACACGATCCTGTCTGGAATTATATTCCTTATACCGGTTTTTGTGATCATTGTAATAATTCAGAAATTTTATGGCAAACTCACTGGCTTTGGCCAGCAACTTGCCACCATGCTCGGTATTAAAACGGTAGCTGGCGTAGGGGCGGCAGCTATTGGCACTACTATTCTGATGGTGGTTTTCTTTTATGCGTGCGGGCTGCTGGTGAAATTTACCATGTTCACCAATATGAGGAGCTGGCTGGAGAATAAGGTGCTGATATACATTCCGGGTTATCTGAATTATAAGGTCAAGATGGAGGAAAAACTAATGCCTAAAACGGAGAACCGTGTTGCTGCATTGATCAGGACCGGAGATATTGATCGACCCGGTTTTCTCATGCATCGGGAGAAAAGCAAATGCACGGTATTCATTCCCAATACACCTGACACAGATTCCGGGCAAGTGTGGATCGTGGATGAACACCTGGTAAGGGAATTAGGGATTGCTGATAAGAATTTCCTGGATGGCATCAGGCACTCTGGTAAGAACCTGAAGTTCTGAATTCAATAGATGGTCAGAGAGCCAACATAACAGAGAGTAAGATTCAATATTTCTAATTCTATCTCTCTGATCTGTTGACTCTCTGGCTCTCTAATTTTCCCCCGGGTGATAGGTCTGCTTCGCATTTTTCAAAACATCCTCTTTGTAAAAATGCACGTCTTTGAATTGACCATCTGCATACATATTGGCCTGGTCAAAAAAATGCGGGGAGGCTGGATCGCCGCTTTGTCCGCCTGCCAGTATGGATCTTGCCTTGATCTTTTTACCGAACTCCACAACACAAACAAAGCTGTTGCCTCCTGTAGCATATCGTTTCTGGCTGCCGGGAAAATATCGGCTTACGATGGAACCCAGCTGGCCCCAGGTAGAAGCGGCTCTTCCAACCGGGATACTTGGGAATGAATCAGAGTGCACAGGTGTGATGCTGTTTTTGATGCGTTGCATCCGGTTGATCTCTCCCCATGCCACTTGCCATTTCCCGAAATGTGCTTTCAACGTGTCGGTCACTTCTTTGAGCGGCATGACAATTTTTAAAGGATCGGTATTTCTCAGCACAGCACCATAGCGTACGGTAAAATCAGCAAACAATTCGGGATCTTCAGAACGCAGCAGGCCATTCATTTTCTCAGCCCAATGTATGGCGAGCGTTGTGGCTACCGACTGAACACCAGTATTGTGGTCCCATTTTTTCAACTCGGCGACAGGTTCTGCCAATGCCGTATACAATGCCTGGTCAGTTGCTTTTATCTTATCGTAAGCTGCAAATAAAATGGGCATTGATGTATCGAAGGCGGTAACGTGCGGATCGTAGCCTACTGCAATGAGATCGTCCATGGTGAATTTCTGTTTGGCGGAAAGTAGCCTCACTGCATTGATCCCCCTGAAGTTCTCACCGTCGGGTGCCATATAGGCCGGGTAATTTTTTCTGGCAGGACTCATTTCCCCTGAAACAGAATAAGGTGTGTTATTGGTGTTCTGTATCCAGCCGTTTGAAGGATTGATGATATGTACAGTTTCATTAACACTATGCATGCCCTTCCACTCTGTTTTGGATGTGCTGCCATCAACCGGGATCTCCCAGTTGTAGTTGGTATCTCTTACTGGCATATAGTTCCCATGCCAGTAAGCAATGTTGCCGGCAGCATCAGCATAAACGGTATTGTTGGAAAGATTGGCCCTGAGGTCAAGATTCCTGGAATATTCGTCGAGTGATCTCACTTTGGTCCGCTGCCAGGATTGGATCAGGCCTGCCAGTGAACGGTTCATGGTACGAAGACTTAGCCACTTGCCATCTTTCATGGCCATCACAGGCCCGTGATGGGTGGCATAAACAGTAAAAGTTCTGGCCTTCAGTATCCCATCTTCCTTATACCTGACCGTCATTTTCTTTTCTTCCAACGCTTTCAGCGAATCGTTGTATTTATAAAAATACTTTCCATTCTTGTCCTTGATCACCGTTTCGGCATACAGGTCGGCGGCATCGGCGGAGCTTGAGGTATGCATGAAACCACAGAACTCATTGAATCCCTGGTAAACAAAAAACTGCCCCCAGGTAACGGCGCCGTATACATGTAAACCTTCTTCGCTCTGCATATGAACTTCGGGCCTGAAGTAAAATGTTACGTGGGGGTTGATATAAAAAAGCGCATTTCCGGTTGCACTTTTTGCCGGAGCAATGGCAAACCCATTTGAGCCAATCAGCTTGTCTTCTTTTTCGTGACGCTGATTGGGCATATATGCAATCTCTTTCGAAGAATAGAATGCATACAGGTCCCTGGCTTCCAGCCCCCCGGTCTGGATAGCTGATATGCTGCCATCAGTGTACATCAATGGAAACCAGGGTTCAAATTTTTCAATCACCGCCGGTTTTACTTCCGGATGTTTGTACAGATAGTAATTGATTCCATCGGCATGGGCCTGGAGTAATTTCTTTAACCATTCGGGTGAATTTTTATAATCTTCCAGCGCTCCGGCAGAATCAATGGTGAGGCGTACCAGCAGATCTTCATAAATGCCTGCTTTGCCTTTTTGCTCTGCCGTTCTGCCAAGCATGGTGATGTAATTATCTTCCACCCGTTTGAAATCATCTTCACATTGTGCATACATGAGTCCGAAAACGCAGTCTGCATCTGTTTTGCCATAGATATGGGCCACCCCATATTCATCTCTTATGATGGTAACATTTTTGGCCTGTTGTTTCCATTTGTTCAGGCCGGGATCTTCCTCGCAGGAAATAGTTGTTGTGAAAAGAGATAAAAGCAGGAGCAGCGCAGTCAGATTTGTCATACCCCAAAATACGAATCATTTCATTTCGGACTCCAGAGTTTGCCTGATACGGAAAGCATGACTGGAACCCATGGTGACGATCACATGTTCCCCTTTTTCAGCCAGTTCCATAATCATGGAGCATAGATGTTGATCTCGGTACAGATTGGAAGCATTGAATATGTCACTGAGATATCCCTCCGGCCAACCGTATTCGTCACTGGTGTTTCGCCAGTCTTCTCTGGAAGGAAAATCTTTCTGCCAGATACTATCCACCTGCCTGACTGTCAGGATCTCCCCTTTAAGCCCTTTTACTGCTGTTCTTTCATCGATATATTTCTGCATAGTTCCATTGGGATCAGCGGGTTTACCGAAACGGAAACCGGAAAAATAAGGGCGTAATGAATAAAACAGGGCCAGTTGTTTTGCGGGATATCTTTTCAGTAGGGCCTGCACTTCCTGTTCCCTGTCGGGTTCCCAGGAGTAGAAAGGGATGCCGTCTTTTTTTGCAAGCCGGATAAGTTTTCCACCCTCTCCATGGGCTGCCACAGGGTCTTGTATGCCCTGGAACAGGAACCCCAGTCTTCCTTCTACCAGGGCCGCCGTGGGCTTGCTGATCTCCCAATATTTCTGAATGCTGTCGATCTGCGGATCATGGGGATCGAACGTATGTTCAATTCCAATAATGGTTATAGTGCCCTGGTCTTTTTTCAGTGTATAGATATATGGCCTTTCATGGTTGTTTGAAAGATTTCCGTATTCAACCATAGTCATGATGGGCTTCCGGAAAGTATAGGTTTTGGAAGTTGTGTAGCGGGGCGGGGACCTCCATATAATACCTGTGAACAGGAGTATCATGAAGATGGCAGATACGGACGCAATCACCGCAACAGTGATGAGGATTATTTTTTTCATTCCTGAAAAATGCTGAAAAAAAATGCCCCGGTCAATAGCATGACCATGCGATATTTTTTCTGTTCATTTTGTATGAGCGGTCAGTATTTGATCTGGCGATGGTTTATATTAGGGAACCACAACTATAAGCATGAGAACAATTTTCATTTTCACGATGATGGCCTTTTTTGCCATTACAGCTGATGCACAAGTGGATGCCAGGCTTTTCAGGTATCCCGATGTTTCGAGTACGCATATCAGTTTTGTTTACGGAGGCGATATCTGGCTGGTTCCCAAAACCGGTGGAACTGCAACAAGAGTCACGTCTTCTACCGGAGAGGAATCCTTTCCGAGGTTTTCTCCTGATGGCAGAACCATTGCCTATACGGCAACCTATTTCGGTAATCCGGATGTATATACCCTGCCAGTTACAGGGGGCACGCCAACAAGGCTTACCTGGCATGGCATGCCAGACAGGGTGGTCGATTGGCATCCCGATGGAAACAGGATACTGATGGCCTCTCCCAGGGAAACCGGGGTGGGCAATGTTGGTCAGCTATATCTTCTTTCAAAAACCGGAGGTATTCCCGAGAAACTGCCGGTACCATATGGAGAGCTGGGCTCATTTTCTCCGGATGGCGGGAGCATTGCCTACGTCAGCCGCATAACCGAAAATTATCCCTTCAAAAGATACAGGGGAGGAATGGCCTCTGATGTAGTGGTATTTGACCTGAAGAAAATGACGGCAGAGAACATTACAAAAAACTCTGCAACTGACGGCAAGCCTGCCTGGGTGAAGAACCGTATTTATTATGTAAGTGATAATGACCAGAACAAGCGTCGCAATGTTTGGATGTACGATCTTTCTTCGAAGAAGCTGTCGCAGGTAACGAGTTTCAAAGATGTTGATGTCAACTATATGAGTGCAGGTAATGATGACCTTGTATTTGAGGCTGGCGGTAAATTATACCTGCTCAATACGGCAAACAATAAATATGACGATGTCAAGATCAATGTGGTAAGCGATTTCTCCAGTCTGATGCCCCGTGTTATCAATGCCGGTGGCCGTGTGGCCAATGCAGATATCTCGCCTGATGCCAAGCGGGTTGTTGTTGAAGCCCGTGGTGAGTTGTTCAGCATACCGGCAGAAAATGGAGCGGTGATCAATCTTACCAACAGCAGCGGAGCCTTTGATCAGAACCCTTCGTGGAGCCCTAACGGGAAATACATTGCTTATTGGAGTGATAAATCGGGTGAGTACGAGATCTGGTTATATGATGTGCAGCAGGGGACTAATAAGAAGCTCACCAATTATGGTAAGGGGATGGGTTGGAATATACTCTGGTCACCTGACAGCAAGAAATTCCTGTTCATCAACCAGGAGCAGGAGATCAGGATCATGAATGTAGCAACCGGTGAAGATTATGTGGCTGATAAAACCACACAGAATACCTATGGAGCACTGAGAGGATTTGAAGTGAGCTGGAGTAAAGACAATAACTGGGTCACTTACAGCAAAACGGGAGATAATCTGAACAGTGCGATCTATGCATACAATCTGAATGATAAGAAAGTTCACAAACTGACATCAGGATTTTATAATGATGCTGATCCTGTTTTTGATCCTTCGGGAAAATATATCTTCTTTAAAACTGACAGGGCCCTTCAGCCCGTTTACAGCAGCCTGGATGCAACATGGATCTACCCCAATTCAACGCAGATCGCTTATGCGAGCCTGGATCCGGCCGCCAAAAGCCTGCTGGCAGCCAGGAATGATGAAGTGAAAATAACTGCAGATACATCGGCAGCACCAAAGCCCGATGCTTCTAAAAGCAAGGATACTACAAAGCCTGCGGCTTCTGCAAAGCCTGCCATGGTGGTGAAGGCAGATGATTTTGAGACCAGGGTGCAGGTATTGCCTGTATCTGCTGGGAATTATGGAAGTCTTTTTGCATTGGAAGGGAAGATCGTTTATCAGCGATTCCCTAATTCAGGATCGCAGGGTGAACAACCTGCCTTATTCATGTATGATCTTGAGAAAAGAGAAGAGAAAAGAGTGATGGCCAATGTGGGCGGAGTAGTTGTTACGGATGATGGCAAATCCATTCTTGTGATGTCCGGCATGTCGATGGGTATCATCAAGCCCATGCCTGAGCAGCGTATTGAGAAGCCACTGGCCATCCAGAACCTGGAGATGACCTGGAGTCCCAAAGAAGAGTGGAACCAGATCTTCAATGATACCTGGCGCAGGTACAGGGATTTCTTTTATGATCCCGCTATGCAACAGGTGGACTGGAAAGATATGAGGAAACAGTATGGTGACCTGATGCAGTATGCGATCACCAGGTGGGATGTAAATAATATACAGCAGGAGATGATCGCAGAGCTGGCCGCAGGACATACCTATGTACGCGGAGGTGATGTTGAGCAATCAAGTGCAAGAGCGCCGGGCATGTTGGGTATCGACTGGGAACTGGCTAACGGTGCATACAGGATCAAGAGAATTGTTAAGCCTGCACTTTGGGATAATGAAGTGCGCTCGCCATTCGATGCTACAGGGATAAATGTAAAAGAAGGTGACTATATTCTTTCAGTGAATGGAAAGCCACTGGACATCACCCAGGATCCGCTAGCTGCATTTGAAGGCACATCGGGGGCCACGGTTGTTTTGAGAGTGAACAGCACTCCATCCCTGGCGGGATCGAAAGAAGTTGTAGTTGAAACGCTGAGTTTGGGCAGGGAAAGAAGGTTGCGCAACCTGGAGTGGATAGAAAAGAACCGCAAGAAAGTGGAAGAACTGAGCAACGGCGACCTGGGGTACATGTATATGCCGAATACAGGAGGAGATGGACAAACAGAGTTGCTACGACAGTTCTATGCGCAATTCAATAAAAAAGGCTTCATCATCGATGAACGTTTCAATGCAGGCGGTCAGTTGGGTGACCGCTTCATTGAGATGCTGAATCGTACCAATCTTTATAATATCTCCTGGAGAAATGCAGGAGTGAGCAGAGTGCCGGTGAAAGGTAATGATGGACCGAAGGCCATGCTGATCAACGGCTGGGCAGGTTCTGGCGGTGACGCATTTCCCTGGGCATTCAAAACCATGAACCTCGGACCGATTGTGGGCGAAAGAACTTTGGGCATACTAGTGGGTCCTGCCACCGGGCATAACCTGATCGATGGTGGTGGAATTACCGTTCCGGATGCCAGGTTATATGGCCCTGATGGAAAATGGTTTGCAGAGGGATATGGAGTGACTCCAACTATAGAAGTTTGGGATGATCCGGCACAACTGGCTAAAGGTGTGGATCCACAACTTAATCGTGCAGTGGAAGAAGTGATGAAGCTGGTAAAAGCCCAGCCTTCGAAACTGAAACCCCCGCCAGCGTTCGAGAACCGGAAGGCGGAAGGAATAAAAGATCAGCAGTAAGCAGTGAGCGGTGAGCAGTGAGCGGTGAGCAGAATTAGAACTGCTCACTGCTCACCGCTATCTGCTCACTGCTTTATTAGTTCTTCAGTAATACTACCAATGATGTTTATCATTTCTTCGGAGTCGTTATTATTCAACAGAACGATAGTATAGTCTCTGTCTACAAATCTTACAAAATAGGTGTGATAGCCAGGGTTATCCCCGCTATGGTAAACCACTTTGCCCAGTTTCGGATTCTGGTCTATCATCCAGCCAAAGCCATAATCACAGGGCAGGCCATCAGTAAGTGTTGAGGTGGTAAGTGCTTCATTGAGTGTTTTCTGGCTTACCAGTTTATTGGTGTAAAGTGCACGATCCCATTTAAGAAGATCTTCCGCTGTTGAACTTATTCTTCCCGGTCCTTTCCTGTTGCCCAGCCAGATGGTATAATCAGATGAAGGAAATGAATCAGCCCGGGCATAATGGTGAGTTTCTTTCAGATACACATGCCCCATGGCAAAGTTTGCAATGTTTTTTTTCTGTTCATTGGTTCTGATATCGGTGTCCTTCATCTGAAGGGGTATGAATATCCAGTTACGGCAGAGTTCAACAAAGTCTTTGCCTGAAACTTTTTCTGCGATGCTGGCAAGTAACAAATAGCCAGTGTTACTGTATTCATAATCTGATCCCGGCGGGAAATGGATGGGCCCTCCATATTTGTTCAGGTAGGCGATCGATTCTTCGTTGCCGGCCACTTTTGATTTATCCCAATACTTATCCATGATCTCCTGGTAATCGGGAAGGCCGGAGGTATGATTCATCAGTTGCCTGATAGTGATATTATGGTATTTAATATTGATATACTTATCTGCATGATCATCAAATTTGAGCTTGCCCTGGTCTTTCAGCATCATGATGATCATAGCCGTGAACTGTTTGGAAACAGAAGCCAGTTCAAATATGTCTGTTTTTTGGAGCGGGGCACCCGTTCTGATATCTCTGAATCCTTTAGCGCTGTAATAGATGGGTTTCCCTTTTTGTGCAACCAGTAGAACTCCGCTGAAATGGTGTTTGATATGAGCTTGCTGGAATATCCGGGCTATACGGTCTGGAATATCCTCGCAGTTGGCAGTAAATGAGAGTACTGTCAGCCATAAAAGGATGAGAGGTTTCATTGTAAGCTATTTGTTTTCTACTGAGCTGACTACTAGTTTAACGAATTCACCCAGCTTTGTAGTATCCAGCCAGCGTGTTACTATCACCAGATCATGCTCTTCGTCCACAATAATATAGTTTCCTCCGTAACCATCCGCATAATATATGCGATCAGAGAGGGATGGAAGCCTGTTTGTAGTATTCAGCCACCACATAAGACCGTATGTCCGATTGGGTTCTGAAGGTTCCCTGGCGGCATTTATCCAATAGGGCGAGATCAACTGGTTATTGTTCCACTTCCCATTCCGGCAGAAAAGCAGGCCAAATCGTGCATGATCATAGCTGTTAATGAAAAGCCCGCCGCCGAAATGTCCCCCACCACTGACCGATTGAACCATAACGCCATCCATATTAACAAATGAGTTATCGTAGCCGTACCATCTCCATGTGGTTGAAGCTCCAATGGGATCCATGATCATTTCCTTCAATACCTGTGGTAAAGGTTTTCTCCAAACCCAGAGCAAAGAATAAGCCAGCAGATTGACTCTTATGTCATTGTATTCAAACCTGGTTCCGGGCTCAACGAGTTTCCTGTTCTTCCAATCTTCCACAGTCCCTTCAGTTGGGGGCCTGTCTGCCCAATCGCAAAAATCAAACAAGCAGCCAGACCAGTCAGAACTCTGATTGAGTAAATGCCGCCAGGTGATCTTGGTGTTGTGATCAGAAATGTACTTATCGTCCCAAACATAATTTCCTACCCGGTCATCAATAGTGCGGATCAGGCGTTGATCCACTGCCAGACCTGCAACAGTTGAGAGATAGCTTTTGGTGACACTGAAGGTCATATCCACTCTTTCCGGATCACCCCATTCAGCAATAATATAGCCGTTTTTTACAATCAGTCCGGAGGCTTTGCCTCGGGATCTTACCGGACCGAAGATCTTGTAGCCAGGTTCCCGGGAATAAGACTTGATGATCGCTGTGCGGAGATCATAATCCGTTTTCGTTTCATTGGCGATGGCAAATTTTACGGCACTGTCTACCAATGCTGCATTCATTTTCAAATCCGCGGCACTACGCTTTTGCCAAACCGTATCAGGGTAATAAAGTTGCGCAGATGTGCTGAACGAAATGGCAAGGAAAAGAAAAAATGTGCAGGTCTTCATGTTAATATTTTTATTTCTTTCCTTCTCTGATAGCTTTGAATTCGGAGCCGGCTTTCCATTGTGGAAATTTTTCTTCCCTTGCCAGTGTCAGACCCACCCTGAAATAAATAGCGAGGTCTTGCATGGCCCCTTCCATCGTCCATGTGGCCGGATCAATTTCGTCTGAAGTCTGATGGTAGTTTTTGCTGTTGTATTCTTCCCTGATCTGCTTACCGTATTCTTTCCCTTTACCAACAACATCAATTCCTGTTTTCAGGTAAAGTGCAGGAATGCCTTTTTTCGCAAAGTTGAAATGGTCTGAGCGATAGTAGGAGCCGGCTTCGGGTTTTGGATCTGGAGCTGCATATCTTCCGTCTTTCTCCAGTTCCTGTTTTGCCAGGTCTTCGATCTCTGATTGCCCCTGGCCAACAATAGACATATCAAGAGTTTTCCCAAATGGATTGACACCATCCATATTGATATTTGCAACAGTCTTTTCTGCAGGGTAAACCGGGTGGCTGGCATAATATTCTGATCCCAGCAATCCTTGTTCTTCAGCAGTTACTGCCAGCATTACGATGGTTCTTTCGGGCTTTTCTTTCAAATGCTGGAATGCACGCGCGAGCTCGATCAATGCGGCAGTGCCTGTTGCGTTGTCCAGTGCGCCATTGTAAATGGAATCCCCGTCAGCGCCTGGTTTCCCAATTCCAAGATGATCCCAGTGGGCACTGTAAATGATCACTTCATCTGGTCTTTTACTGCCGGTGATCCGGGCGATCACGTTTATTGATTTTTTATATTCAGCTTTCACTTTCAGTTTTGTCGACGCCCTGAGATTAAGGTTTATTGCCTTAAAACCCTGCTTGTTGGCCTTCACAAATAAACTGGAATCAAAGCCCGCTTCTGAAAATAGTTTGTTCACTGCCGCTTCAGTTATCCAGCCCACTGCATCGCAAACCGGCACGCCATTGGTTTCAGCCAGGTTAAGCCTGGATTGATTGAAATTATTCTGTGCAACTGACCATGGATATGATGCTGCTGCCGTATTATGGATAACCAGGCATCCCTTTGCGCCCTGGCGCGCCGCTTCTTCAAATTTGTAAGTCCATCTTCCATAATAAGTCATTTCTTTTCCTTTGAATAAACTGGTATCGCCGATCCAGAATCCAGGATCATTCACCATCACCATAACTATCTTGCCTTTAACGTCTATACCATCATAGTCGTTCCAATTGTACTCTGGCGCTACCACACCATATCCTGCAAACACAAGCTCAGCATTATCTATGCTGATCACAGAATCTGTTTTCTGGGTCCAGAAACCGTACTCGTCGAAGAACTTCAAACTGGAACTTCCTTTGGGTGACTGAACCCGCATGTAAGGGTCTGATTCAGTGGCTATGCTGACCATGGGTACTTCCTGAACATAACTATTCCCGTTTCCCGGCTCGAGCCCCAGTGCCGCAAATTTGTTCTCGAGAAAGGCCACTGTTTTTGTTTCTCCTTCTGTGAAGGGTTTACGTCCCATGAAAGTATCGGAAGCAAGTACCATGATGTTCTGCTTCATACTGTCAGGACTCATTGCTTTTGCAGCGTCAGATCCATCGTTTGAAGACAGCAGGCAGGATGAAAGCAGGGTCATGGATAAAAAAGCAGGGATAAGCTTTTGCATATTCAAATTGTATTTTATTGATCAGGCTCTGAAGAATATTTTCTTTTTATACAGGAAATAACACATGCCCCATTCAAGGGCAAAGATGCAGAGCGGTGTTGCGATCATCATGAAAGTTTCGGGTAATGAAACGATTTCCATCAGTCCATTTGTAACCGAAGCCACATAACCATTGAACCACCTGCTGCCCACGATCTCGAAGAACACGTAAATGAACAGAGAGTTCATACCCACAATGGTGAAAAGCTTCAGGTATTTTTTATGACCGAGTATGTCTATCCACCAGTATACAAAAGCAAGCCCCAACAGGCACCAGCCAAGGGAAGCTAATGTGAAGGAAGAAGTTGCAATTCTTTTAATGATCGGCGTGATGCCTGCAAGGTCAAGGGCAAAGCCGGCTACCAGGGATAATGCTGCCCACAGTAACAGGTTGCGGGTTGCAGGTTGCAGGTTGCGGGTTACAGGTTGCAGCTTATGTTCTGGAACCTGCAACCTGGAACCTGCAACCTGTATAAGAGACTTCCCGGCCATAGCACCGGCGATTGTATGTACTGCAGTGGGTATGCAGTTGATGGCCACCCATCCGCCTTTATTGATCTGGTTCATCAACACCAGGTCCATGTAGTTGCCAAAATTGTGTTGATCAGTAAATGGTTGGTCAAATCCGGGAATATTGGTGAAACGATACAGGATCTCCGTGAGCAGTAGCAGTGCCACGCAAAACAATAACTGGTTTCTGAAATTCCAATTGAAAACCAGGAATGCAACCAGGGTGGTGAATGACAATTGTGTGAGTACGTCCCAGAGTTCAAAGGAAAGACTGCCATCTTTCTCAACGGCATAATCCAGCACTCCCCAAAAGAACAGCCACCAGGAGCGCTTCAAAACTTTCCTGAAGGCCTGCGACCAGGGTACTCCATTCTTGAATTGTTTATCGAGGGAGTAAGCCATGGCTGTACCGGCGATGAACATGAAACCGGGTTGTATCAGGTCCCAGAAACGAAGCCCATTCCATGGATGATGAAAAAATTGCTTGAACAGGGGACTTGCAAAAGAGTTTTTTGTGAGTTCATCCAGGTTCTCGTAAAGGCCAGTGCTTTCCAGGGCAAGCAATACCATGATGAAACCCCTCATGAAATCCAGGGAGAGGAGTCTTGACGAGGGTTGTGTTTGAGTTAATGGCTGCATTTATTTGTCTTCCGTGTCAATTTGAAGAATATGTAATAAACGGTGTATGATAGGTGCAAAGAAAACGGCGGTGACTGAAAGGAAAGCAACCCCGCTGTAGAGTGCATATAATGATGAGAACATTTTTGCAGCATCTGTTTTCATTTCCGCCACAGGCCCCATTCCGGTAAGGATCATGCAAGCCATATGGAAGCTGTCCAGCCATTCCAGATCAGCGATGTTGTGGTATCCAATGGTGCCGATACTGACCGAGAATGCGATCAGGATAAATGCGAAAACTCCATAGCGAACCAATCTTTTGATAAAAACGGAAAGCGGCGCGATCTTTTGTTTTCTGTGTTCCATATGATCAGTTGCTGTTTTCTGTGAAAACCCGGATGAGATTTTCTCCAAGTATTTTCCTGATATCAGTTTTGGAATAGCCTCGTTTTTTCAGTGCTTTTGTAATTTTTGGAAAATCTGTCACTGCGTCCAACCCGGTTGGTGCAGATGTGATACCATCGAAGTCGGAGCCCAGGCCCACATGATCAATACCTATTCTTTTCACAATGTAGTCGATATGGTCTATCAACAGGCTGAGCGGAGGACGGAGGCCAGCTACTTCTTTTGGATATTTCTCAAAAAGGTAGTCTTCGACGGAGAACATGCTCATGCCTGTTTTTCTGAGGGAGTCCATTTCTGACTTGTGTTTGTCCAGGATCTGTTTATTGCGGGCGGAAAAATTGCTGTCGAGAAAACCTGAAAAAAAGTTCACGCATATCACCCCTTTATTCTGGCCTATGGCGGTGATCTGGTAATCTTTGAGGTTGCGTGGAACCGGGGCGAGTTTGTATACACTGCTGTGTGAGGCTATTACGGGTTTTGTGGTTACAGATAACACATCCACAAAAGTCTGTTCACCTACATGCGAAACGTCCACCATCATTCCCAGGGCATTCATCTTCTTTACTACCTCAACACCAAATTCGTTGAGGCCTTTTTGTTCCTGGGGGATCTTGCCTGCTGATTCATCAGCTGCAGAGCTGGCCCATGATGTGCTGTTATTCCAGGTCAGGGTCATATATCTGGCGCCGCGCTCGTAGAGTTTTTCCAGTTTAGAGAGATCGTTCTCGATCATGTGTCCGCCTTCAACGCCGATCATGGCGCCCAGCTTTTTTTCCTTCACGGCCTTCTGCAGATCTTCTGGTGTTTTTACCAGCATCATTTTATCCGGATTCCTTGCGATCACCGCATAGAGTGTGTCGATCTCTGTATTGGCATGCTGATAGCCGATCTTGTCATCTCCAAAAATGGAGAAGATCTGGATGTCCACGCCCCCTTGTTTCATCCGCGCCAGATCGGAATGTGTTTTGCCTTTGTTGTCCTGATCAAAAACAAAACCGTGTTCAAGGCTTTTGCTGATGAAGTCATTATGCGTGTCAACTACCACAGCGTCTTTATGGATACGCCGGACTGAATTGCCACAACTATTAAGGATAACCGAAAAAGTAAGACAGGAGAAAACAGCGAGCTTTTGTATGTTGTTCATGTTCAATCTGCTAAAGCCTGGTAAGTTAATGTTTTGAATCTCCCGCCGCCGTCAAAACTGGTGGGCCAGATGTTTCGGAAGAAAAGTCCAACTATGCCTTCTTTGGGATCTACCCAATATGTGGTGGCAAACATACCACCCCATTCAAATGATCCCACATTCAAGGGTGTAGATCCGCTTTCAAACTGGGAGGTGATCCCAAAGCCAAGTCCAAATTCATCTCCGCCCATTACAGATGGTCCAACATTGTTGGATGTCATCATACGTACGGTAGACCTGGAGAGGATCTGTTTTCCATTGTAAGTGCCTCCGTTCAGCAGCATCTGCAGGAAGATGGCATAATCATAAATGGTGCAGGAAAGTCCTGCCCCGCCTGAATAGTATTTGCCATCAGTATTCGGATAGTCACGATCAATGGGTTCAACAATGGTTAAGGTTGGCGGCATCATGTGAAGGCCACTGGAATCCACCTGGTAAAGGCTCACCAGCCGGGATCTTTTTTCTTTCGGAAGGTAGAAATAAGTATCATTCATGCCCAGCGGTTCGAAGAGCCTGGTACGTAAAAATTTATCAAAGCTCATTCCTGAAACCACTTCTACTACATATCCCAATACATCTGAATTGAGGCCGTATGTGAATTTTTCACCGGGCTGATGAAAGAGCGGGAGTTTGCCAAGTCTTTTCATGGCGTCTGCCAGATTGAAATTAGGTACTGCAATTCCTCCGGGGACCCGGTATTTGGCATACATGGCATTGGCTTCTTTCGATCCTATCTGCGCATAGCCCAGGCCGGAAGTATGTGTGAGAAGGTCTTTGATGGTCACTTCTCTTTTAGCGGGAATGGACGTCCATGTGGTATCAGCAAGATTGAATTTGTCAATTACTGTTGGGTTTTTGAATTCAGGGATGAACTTTGATACTGGGTCGTTGAGGGTGAGTTTGCCTTCTTCATACAACATCATGATGGCGACGCTGGTGATCGCTTTTGTTTGCGATGCAATGCGGAAGATATGGTCGGTCCGCATAGGCGTTTTTTTCTCCATATTGTCGAATCCAAATGCTTTTTGATAAACGATCTTTCCATTTTTGGAAATGAAGCCTATGCAGCCATTCATTTGTTTTTCATCCACCCAGCTTTGCAGGTTCTGATCGATACGTTTGATCCGCTCTTCAGAGAAGCCACTGGCGGAAGGGGAGGCTTTGGTCAGGATGGTTTTTGATGTTTGGGATTGGACAGAAATAAAGCAAGCCATAGAAAGCAGGAGAAAGAAAGCCTTCATCATTGATTTTTTCTAAATGTAATGAAAACAGGTTATTCCCTGTATTTCCACGGCATCTCTCCCCTGGTATATGCACGGGAGGCTTCCAGGATGTAGGTGTGGAACTCCAGGTCAGAGCTTAGTGCGGTGAATTCGTAATCGGGCCTCCAGATCTTCATAAATCTTTCGAGATTGCTGCCGGAGAAGCCGGTGATCTGTTTGACCAGGTCTTTATTGAAGCGGTAATTGATGAATTTATCCGACTCTTCCTGGAGCAGCCTGTTTTGCAGGGCCTTGAGGTTGTGGTTTCGCCGGAACCGGAACAGATTGATGATCTCATTGGGGTCCAGGCCCGCACCACCATATATATTGTCTCCGCCGGAATTGATACGGAGTCCACCAGTGGAGCCATTGAACACTTTTTGGTATTTCATCCGGTTTTCCAGAGAGTCTTCCCGGTACGATTTCCCGATCAGGATCACTTCCCGCAGGGTTTTGTACCCGTCTCTCAGCGTTACCTGCAGCGCTATATCAAAGCTGTGGGTGTTTTTCATCTCCCTGACCGGGAACCACATGGTGGGTTTGTTCCGGTAGGTGAAGTTGATGGAATCGTTGGGTGATACCAAGATATTATAGGTTCCCACAGAATCTGTATAGGTGACTTTTCCCGCGGTGCTGGTCACTTTGACGTTGGGGAGGATGAATTTGCGGGTGGAGTCGAGCACCGTTCCGCTGACCATGATGTCCTGTGAAATGGCATTTAGAGAAAATAGGAAGCCGATCAGAAGAAAGGTTGCAGGTTGCAGGTTGCGGGTTGCAGTGAAGAGTCGGGGCAGGTTTCTTCTCATGCTTCAGCCTTTTTATCCAGCAGCTCACTGATCACCCGGGGGAAATGGCTATGTTCCAGCGCCTGGACCTTTTTGGCGATGGAATCCGGCGTATCACCTGGTTCTACGGGTATTTTGGCTTGAAAAATATAATCTCCATGGTCGTACAGCTCATCAACAAAGTGAATGGTGATCCCGGTTTCGGCATCTTGGGCGGCGATCACAGCGTCGTGTACAAAATGGCCGTACATGCCTTTCCCGCCGTATTTGGGCAGGAGGGCGGGGTGGATATTGATGATCTGGTGAGGGAAGGCCCTGACCAGGGCGGCGGGCAGTTTCCAGAGAAAACCGGCCAAGATGATCAATCGGGGATTAAATGCTTTTAGTTCATCCACATAACCATTGCCCCTGAAAAACTGCTCTTTTTCGATAAGCAGGGTGGGTATATGCTCCCTGGCTGCTATATCAAGCACGCCGGCCCCGGCCTTATTGCAAACGATGAGGCTGATCTTCACCGAGGGGTTATTGCGAAAGAAATCTATGATCTTTTGGGCATTTGAGCCGGTACCGGAAGCGAATATGATCAAATTATCAGGGTTCATGGTTGGGATGTCAAAAGTCAAAAGTAAAAAGTCAAAAATGTAATTTAAGATGTTAATTCAGAGCCATTTTGACTTTTGAGTTTTGATTTTTGGCTTTTGAGGCCGAACATCCACCTCCAGATCTTCTTTTCATAGGCCCAGAAAAATGGAAATTGTCCAAAGAAGAAAGAAACGACGAGAATGATCACCTGGTAGCCGAAAATGAGAACTACCAGTCTCAGGAGGAACTTCAAAACCCAGAAGGTTTGGTCATTAAATCCCACCCAGTTGGTGATATACCTTGAAATATAGGCTGTGAGGGTTCCTGTGACGGCAAAAGTGCACATGATCAGGAAGAATTGCGTCCCATTGACCTTCCATTTTGCCTTGAGCTTTTCGAACATGCCGCAAAGAGATGAAAAAATTTGTCAATACAACCTCAAAATTTACATTAAAGTTCGTTCAACAATTCTGATTACATATTAGTGACAATAATCAGACGTGAAGCTCAACAAACGCTGAAAACCCGCGTCATTCCTACATTAAAAAAAAATATTAGTTGTTGGTATTTTGTTAATCCGGTACCTTATTTTTGCAGCCAAAGTTGGGTTTTATCCACTTTTCATCAACCAATTGTGATTATGAGTTCTCATCGATCCATTGTTACATCACTCTGCTCCGGATTAGTCCTATTCTTTCTGATTGCGTTTTCTGCTAATACCTATGCCCAGGATGGGAAGGCTATTTTCCAGCAGAAATGCGCTGCCTGCCACGCAGTTGATAAGAATCTAACCGGTCCGGCATTGAAGGGTGTGGAAGAGCGCTGGCCCTCAAAGGCTGACATTTATAAGTGGGTAAACAACAGTGCTTCCCTGATCAAAGCAGGGCATCCCCGCGCTGTTGCCGTTTATGCCGAATTCAACAAGATCCAGATGCCGGCATTCCCGGAGTTGAAGGAAGCTGATATAGACGCTATCCTGGCTTATATCAATACAGCTGCAACGGCCAAAGCTGCACCAGCAGCCACTGCCGGCGCTACGCAAACCAGTGCCACTGAAAAGAACGACAGTGCGCTGATCTTCGGCATACTCACACTGATCCTGGCTGTGATCATGCTGATCCTGCTCCAGGTGAACAGCAACCTCAAGAAATTATCAGACGAAAGGGAAGGACATCCGGCTGAAGAAGCCATTCCTTTTTATCGCAATAAGGCCTATATCGCCCTCGCCGCCATCGTGTTATTCATGATCGGTGGTTTCTATATTTTCCAGGGCGCACGCGGACTGGGCCGCACCCAAAACTACCAACCTATACAGCCTATTTATTATTCACACCAGGTGCATGCCGGCGTGAACCAGATCAGCTGTTTATACTGCCATAACGGTGCCATGCAGGGCAAGCATGCCAACATTCCTTCTGTGAATGTTTGTATGAACTGCCACATGGGTATCAATGAGTATGTAAAAGGCCCCAAGCTTCATCGTGAAGATGGTTCAGAAGTGGATGGAACTGCTGAGATCCAGAAGCTGTATGAGTATGCTGGCTGGGATCCTGCTAAAAAACTCTATAACGGAAAGGGCAAAGCCATCGAGTGGGTCCGCATCCACAACCTGCCCGACCATGTATATTTCAACCACGCACAACACGTAACAGTGGGCAAACAGAACTGCCAGACCTGTCATGGTGAAATCCAGAAAATGGGCGAGGTATACCAGTTTGCCGACCTGAGCATGGGTTGGTGTATCAACTGTCACAGGGAAACTAAAGTTCAGTTTACTG
The DNA here is from genome assembly GCA_035298945.1 of Chitinophagaceae bacterium. GTDB lineage: Bacteria > Bacteroidota > Bacteroidia > Chitinophagales > Chitinophagaceae > Pollutibacter. Next base: position 31,082 of record DATGXN010000159.1, read on the forward strand.
ATAATAAGTTCTACAGTATTTATGAGAAATTCCATGAAGACCTGAAGAACAAAACAATCGACAGCGTGACAGTTGAAAAGATCGGCGGTACAGAATGTATGAAGTGTCACTATTAATAGCAGATACGGCATTGTTTTGCTAACGCAACCTGAACCTAACTTCAATTTACAACAGCTATATGGAGCAAAAAAAGTACTGGCAATCCTTAGGCGAACTGAAAAACAGTGAAGCTTATGAGAAGAGCATACAGAACGAATTCGCTGAGGACCTGCCTGTAGAAGGAGACGATAAGTTTTTGGGTGCAGCCACCCCCAGGCGGGACTTTTTGAAATACCTTGGTTTCAGCACTGCTGCAGCCATGGCAGCCGCCAGTTGTGATATAAGCGTAAAAAAAGCTATCCCTTATCTTAATAAACCTGATACTGTAGTTCCTGGCATTCCCAATTTCTACGCCAGCACTTTTGTGCAGGACGACCAGGTTATTCCCGTTGTTGTGAAAGTGCGCGACGGCCGTCCCATTAAGATCGAGGGTAATGAGCTTTCCTCGCTCACCAAAGGAGGAACATCTCCCAGGGTGCAGGCATCTGTGCTGGGGATATATGATACAGCCCGTTTACGTTACCCTATGCAGAATGATGGTAAGGAGTTCAAGGAAGTAACCACATTCGAGGCTTTTGACAAGATGGTAGGAGAAGCACTGGCCGGTCTCGGTGGTGCCCCGGTTGTATTACTGACTTCTACTGTTACATCGCCAACAACCCGCCAGGTGATCTCTGAATTCCTGGCTAAATATCCCGGAAGCAAGCACGTTCAATACGATGCAATTTCCTATAGCGGCATGCTCCTGGCCAATGAAGCAACTTACGGCAAGAGAGCCATCCCGTCTTATCATTTTGATAATGCAAAAGTGATCGTCAGCCTTGATGCTGATTTCCTTGGTACCTGGCTCAGCCCTGTTGAATTCGCCCGCCAGTACAGTGCAGGCAGAAAGGTTGACCCTGCCAACGCCCAGATGAGCAAGCATATCCAGTTCGAAAGCAGGCTCTCCCTGACCGGCGCAAATGCTGACGACAGGTTTGTTCACCGTCCTTCCGAAACTGCTGCAGTTGCGCTCAACCTGTTATCACGCCTTGGTGGTGCAGTGACCGCTCCGGCTATCGCCGATGCACGTTTGAAGAAAGGCCTGGACATGGCCGGCAATATGCTGAAACAGGCTGGTGGCAACGCTCTCGTGGTTTCAGGCAGCAATGATGTAAATGTTCAGATCATCGTAAACGCCATCAACGAAGCAATAGGCGCAAACGGTAAAACCATAAACTGGGGAACCACCATCAATACCGCACAGGGTATTGATAAAGACATGGTTCAACTGGTGAACGATATGAATGCAGGCAGTATCGGAGCTGTTCTTATTCACGGTGTTAACCCTGCATATGATTATTTCGATGCTAAGAAATTTGCAGACGGTCTGAAAAAAGTGAAAGTTTCTGTTTCTTTCAATGATAAGGAAGATGAAACTACACAGCTCTGTAAATATGTGATCTCTGATCATAACTTCCTGGAGAGCTGGGGTGATGCTGAAGGCAAATCAGGATATATCAGCTTTATTCAACCTACCATTGCTCCTCTGTTCAAGACCCGTGCATTCCAGACATCATTGTTGAAATGGAGCGGTAACAATACTGAATACGCAGATTACCTGAAAAAATACTGGATCGCCAAACTGGGAACCCAGGAAGCTTTCGATAAAGCGCTGCAGGATGGTGTTCTTGAAACCCCTGCTGCAGTTGCAGCTGCACCGTTCAATAATGCCGCAGTAACTACTGCAGTATCAGCAGCGGGTTCCGCAAAGAAAGCGGGCAAAACTGAACTGGTGATCTACCAGAAGAATACGATCGGTAGTGGTAAGGAAGCCAACAATCCATGGCTCCAGGAATTACCCGATCCAATCACCAAGGCAACCTGGGACAACTATGCCATCATTTCTTTTGCTATGGCGAAAGAGCTGGGCATTGTGCTCGATGATGTATATGAAGTAGAAGTAACCAAGCCTGTTCTTAACCTGAAAGTTGGCGGAAAGGAAATCAAACTTCCCATCCTTGCCATCCCAGGTATGCATCCTAATGTGATCGCTATCGCGGTGGGTTACGGAAGAAACGAGAAAGTGGGCCGGGCTGCTGCCAATGTTGGTGTGAACGCCTATCCGCTGGTGAGCTTCGACGGTAACACATTCCAGTATACCGCGCTTGATGTGAGCTACGAAAAAACTGACGAAAAATACAAAATAGCATATACCCAAACCCACAATCAATACGAAGGCCGGACTGATGTGGTAAGGGAATACAGCATAGGTGAGTTCCGCAAGAATCCAACGATTGTTGCAGATGTGAAGAAGAAACTCGACGAAGATTATGGCAAGGAAACCGGCGATTACAGGGTTGATGGTACACTGTACCCCAATTTCCCTTATCCCGGACCAAAGTGGGGAATGAGCATTGACCTGAACAGCTGTATTGGTTGCGGAGCCTGCTCTGTGGCATGTACCGTTGAAAATAACGTAGCTGTTGTAGGTAAATCTGAAGTGTTGAGACTGCATGAAATGCACTGGCTTCGCATTGACCGTTATTTTGCTACTTACAGGGACGATTCAGGCAATGATGACCTGGATAATCTGAATGTGGTGTTCATGCCAATGCTTTGCCAGCATTGCGACAACGCACCTTGCGAGAACGTTTGCCCTGTTAACGCCACCAACCACAGCAGTGAAGGCATCAACCAGATGGCCTATAACCGTTGCATAGGAACAAGATATTGTGCCAACAACTGTCCTTATAAAGTACGTCGTTTCAACTGGGCTGATTATATGGGTGCAGACAGCTTCCCGGATAACCAGCGTGAAGTACTGGATGATTCTGTGATGATGATGAACGATGAATTGACCAGGATGGTACTGAACCCTGATGTTACTGTAAGGTCAAGGGGTGTGATCGAGAAATGTTCATTCTGTGTACAGCGTTTACAAGCCGGAAAACTGGAAGCGAAGAAAGCCAACAGGCCTATTGAAACAGGTCACGAAGGCAAATGGGATGTTAAGACTGCCTGTCAGCAGGCTTGTCCTACCAGCGCGATCGTATTCGGTAATGTGAACGATAAGAACAGTGAGATCTCATTGGTGAGGAATGGTAAAACCAGGAACCTGGTTTATCATGCGCTTGATCAGTTACACGCACTTCCAAGTGTGAGTTACCTGGCAAAGGTGAGAAATACTGACCGTGAAGTTGGGGTAGCCGCGGAGCACCATGAAGTAGCAGCAGCAGAGTCAGCAAAAGAAGGAGAGAAAATGCCCACTGGTCATTAAGAATTAAAACAGCCAATTAGCTAATTAGATAATAAGCCAATCAAATGAGTTTGATTAAATACGAATCACCGATCAGGGAACCGTTAGTAGATGGCAAGAAAACCTACGGACAGGTTACTGAAGATATCTGTCACACCATTGAAGCCAAGCCAGGCAAACTTTGGTATATAGGTTTCTTCATTTCCGTAGCGTTTTTGTTATTCGGTGTATACTCAGTATACAGGGAGGTTGTCTACGGTATCGGGCAGTGGAATGTGAACCGTACCATTAACTGGGGTTGGGATATCACCAACTTCGTATGGTGGGTGGGTATAGGTCACGCGGGTACGCTGATCTCTGCCATCCTTTTGTTGTTCCGCCAGGGTTGGAGAACAGGTGTTAACCGTGCTGCAGAGGCGATGACGATCTTTGCGGTAATGTGCGCCGGCCAGTTCCCTATCTTCCACATGGGTCGTGTTTGGGTGGCTTTCTTCACTTTACCTTATCCAAATACCCGTGGACCATTATGGCCCAACTATAACTCCCCCCTGATGTGGGACGTATTTGCGATCTCAACTTATTTCACTGTATCACTGCTTTTCTGGTATTCAGGTCTGATTCCGGATCTGGCTACTGTCAGGGACCGCGCCAAAACTAAATTCCGTAAATATTTCTACGGTATCACTGCTTTCGGTTGGACGGGCAGTACCAAGCACTGGCAAAGGCATGAAAGCCTTTCCCTGGTACTGGCCGGTTTATCAACCCCACTGGTACTTTCGGTTCACACGATCGTATCCTTTGACTTCGCCACATCGGTTATCCCGGGCTGGCACACTACCATCTTCCCACCCTATTTCGTTGCCGGTGCCATCTTCTCAGGTTTCGCCATGGTGCAAACCCTGATGCTGGTATCCCGCAAAGTGATGAACCTGCAGGATTATATCACACTTGGCCACATCGAAGCGATGAACAAGGTGATCGTTCTGACCGGTTCTATTGTGGGTATCGCTTACCTGACCGAGCTGTTCATGGCTTGGTATTCCATGGTAAGATATGAGCAGGATATATTCTTCAAATACCGTATCGCCGGCGCCTATGGCTGGAGCTACTGGCTGATGATGACCTGTAACGTGATCTCTCCGCAGCTGTTCTGGTTCAGGAAGCTGAGGAGGAATGTATTGTTCACTTTCATCATGAGTATAGTGGTGAATATCGGTATGTGGTTCGAGCGTTTCGTGATCATCGTAACCTCTCTGTACCGCGATTATCTTCCATCTTCATGGTCAGTATATTACAGGCCTACCATTTGGGAGATCGGGTTCTACGTGGGTACATTCGGTTTGTTCTTCACCTGTTATTTCCTGTTCTCCAAATACTTCCCTGTGATCGCTATTGCAGAGATCAAACATGTATTGAAAACTACAGGAGAGAGCTTTAAGAACGATATGGTTGCGCTGGATTCTATGGATACAGAGAAGTTCTATCATGAAACACATCATGATGATCATCATGAAGGAACTGTAACCGTGACGCATCATTAATCAGCATTAATCGTAAAACACGATACATGGCAGTTAAAAAATTCGTAGTAGGTTGTTTTGAAGACGAAAAAGTGTTGTTTCCTGCTGTCTCCAAAGTGAGAAAAGCGGGTTACAAGATCCATGATATCTACACGCCTTTTCCGGTTCACGGACTGGATCATGCGATGGGATTGAGGGAAACAAGCCTTCACACAGCCGGTTTCATTTTCGGCCTTACTGGTACAACAACGGCAGTATCATTCATGACCTGGTCGTTCACCAAAGACTGGCCCGTTAACATTGGCGGTAAACCCAATTTCGCGCTTCCGGCCTGGATACCTATCACTTTCGAGTTGACGGTACTGATGGCTGCAGTAGGGATGGTGCTTACTTTCTGTTATCTCTGCCAGCTGGCACCTTTTATCAAGAAGCATCATTTTCATGCAAGAGCAACTGACGACCTGTTTGTGATGGTGATCGAATGCACTGCAAAAACTAATGAGGATGAAGTGAAGAATTTCCTGGCCCAGGCAGGTGCCCAGGAGATCAACACCCAGATCGCAGATGACGGATGGTGGATCGGGACATATGATAAGCAGCAAAAACTCTACAAAGACCAGGTTATCGCTTAAAGAGATCAATGAACATGAAAAATATATCAATCATATCGCTTGCTGTTACACTACTCATGGTGATCGCCGTGAGCTGCAGTGATGTTAAACGTACACCAGGTAAGGATTATATGCCGGATATGAGGAATAGCCGTGCTTATGAGACTTATTCTGCCAGCCCGATCTTCAGTGACGGCCAGACAAACCGCGAACCGGTTGCAGGTACAGTTAAGCGTGGAGATGTTTATCCTTTCCACCTCACTAAAGATGCTGCCGGCGATACCGCCAATTATTATGCATCACGTGCTGTGAAGAGCCCGCTCCCTGCGATGAATGAAACCGAGATGAAAGAAGCGGAGAGATTATACCTGATCAACTGCGCCATCTGCCATGGTCCTAAACTGGATGGCAATGGTCCTTTGTATAATGGTGGTGATGGTCCATTCCCTGCCAAGCCTGCTACCCTGGTGGGTGATGCCAAGTATGAGAACATGCCTGAGGGTCAGATGTATTATTCAACCACATATGGCAAGAACCTGATGGGCAGTTATGCTTCACAGCTTCAGCCAAAAGAAAGGTGGATGGTGATCACTTATATCAAGTCGAAGCAAAAGCCTGCAGCCGCTGCAGTTGCAGCTGCCCCTGCGCCTGCTGCTGACACAACAGCTGCGAAAAAATAATTTTTAGAAAAGTATTTTAATAAGATCCGATGATCAAGCAACAATTTGAAGTTACTCCGGGATACAGGAAATGGACACTAGGTCTACTTGGTGTAGGCGGACTTGTATTGTTACTCGGGATATTTTTCCTTGCTCTCAGCAAGGATGAGCATAACCAGACTCGTTTCTGGGCAGTGCTTCTCCAGAACAGCACGTTCTTCCTGATGATTACCAATGCAAGCATGTTCTTCATCTGCATCACCACCATGGCCATGGGTGGCTGGCAGATGGCATTCAGGAGGGTTCCGGAAGCTATTTCAACCCTGGTACCCGTGTTTGGTGTGCTGGCGCTGCTTGTGTTCATTGGAATAATATTCGGACACCAACATCATATTTACCACTGGCTCGATACTGAACACGTGGAGCATGATCCCATCCTGAAAGGAAAGAGCGGATTGTTAAATCCTACTTTCTTCCTGATCTGGACTGTGATCACTATAGGTACCTGGTCTTTCATCGGTGCCAAAATGAGAAAACTGTCTGAGCGCGCGGACGAATCCATGACCCTGGAAGAAGGTAAGAGTTTTATCCATGCCAATACGATCTGGGCGTCTGCATTCCTGATATTCTTCGGACTTACTGTTGGTTCAACCATACCCTGGTTGTGGCTGATGAGCATAGACGCACACTGGTATTCAACCATGTACAGCTGGTATACTTTCGCCAGCACGTTTGTTTCCGGTATGTCGCTGATCGCGCTGTATGTTATCTACCTGAAGAATAACGATTATCTCGAATATACTACAGACGAGCAACTGCACGACCTGGGCAAATTCATGTTTGCGTTCTCGATCTTCTGGACCTATCTCTGGTATTCACAGTTCATGCTGATCTGGTATGCAAACATTCCGGAGGAAACCGTGTACTTCAAGCCCCGTATGCAGGGTGCATATAAAGGCATCTTTTTCCTGAACCTGGTAGTTAACTTTGTATTGCCCTTCCTGTTACTGATGCAGAAAGGATCCAAGAGAAATTACACCACCGTAACCTTTGTTGCCGTACTGATCATTGTTGGCCACTGGATCGATTTCTTCCAGATGGTAATGCCTGGTCCAATGGGTGAACATTATAGCCTCAGTTGGTTTGAATTTGGTATACTTGCATTGTACGCTGGCCTTATTATGCACTTTGTAGGTAAGGGCCTTGCAAGCAGACCTTTGGTGGCAAAGTATCATCCTTTCCTGAAGGAAAGTATCATACACCATACCTGATTTTGAGTTGTAGAGAAACTGGATTATTAAACGATTATTAAAACAGTAGAATAAAGATGTCTGGTTATTTTATCC
>DATGXN010000160.1:0-3926 GCA_035298945.1 Chitinophagaceae bacterium
GGATCGCCAGGTACCTTCCGGAAGAAACAAGCCAGGAAGAAAAACTCAACAGATCGAAAGAGATCCTTGGGAATGCGCAAGAGTTCATCAAGCGTAGTGCAGACAAACATATTATTACGCGCACGATCATGCGCTATGGCCCCAAAAGAATTGCGGCTGTACTGGGTATATTGGCGCTGATCACATTAAGTTCTTTTGCTGTCAGGAATTATTTCAATAAGCAGAACGAATCGGTATTGAAGTCAATGCATGCGCAGGCTATGAAACTTGCCGGTGATCCCAAAGTGATCCTGGTCAATCGTACCGACCTGGTTTGTGAGGAACTGAAAATGGGGCTAACTACTCCTGCGGAAGTGATCGGCAGCATTAAAGACAGTATCCAGAAGATCAATGTAGCCAATGCCGCTGCCAGTCTGTTGATATTTCAGGGACGGGGCAGGCCGGAGAAAGAGATCATGGAGTTGCTGTCGATCGCAGACAGTTTAATGGGTTCATATCATGTCAAAATCAATGATCCTGGCATCCTGTCTTCTTATTTGAAAGAACTGAACGATCTGAGGGTAACCCTGGAATTCGGCAACTTCTATAATCCCAGTCCGAAGATCGATGAATTTAAAAAGCGGAATGTTGCCCGCATGGCCGCACTGGTGAAGCAGATCGTTGAGAAGCAACCAGCAGGGTTTTCCAATATGAATGAGTTTACGATCTCGCTGGAGCATGTGATCAATAACAGGGGTTTCTCAAAGGAAGAGATAAATGGGTTGCTGGCTATTCTATCTCCATTTGAAAATCTCTCTCCATCCTCCTGGTTAAAGTCGAACTTTCAACAGGACAAGCTTTTACAAAGGGGCGAACTGGATTATGGATTCCTGCATAATGGATTGTACCAGGAGCTGGCCTATTTATATGCCGCTGCAGGCAATAGTGAAAAGGCATTGCAGTGCATGGACACACTGCTTAGATACAGCCAGAGTAATTTTCAGGGCGACTATGCCGCAGGGGGTGATAATGCTGCAAACATTGCGGCCGTATTCTACACCAATGGCACCACGGAGAAACTGGATGAATTTGTGCAAGGGTATTGTGCAAGAAAGAAAGTCAATGAAGAGCATTTCTATGGTTCTCTTCTTGCACGTTCCATGACAGACAGGGCTGCTGCTTCATCACTGGATCTTTATTTCTGGATGAATGTAAAAGTGAACCTGAATCTCCGTTTCAGCAGCAATGAACAACTGAAGTTCTTTTACGAGAAATACCGGGAACGGGTAAACGCTACTATTCCCGATCCCGATCAGAAGAATTTCCTGATCGCCCATTCATATAAACAGGAGGGAATCGCGAAAGCTATCAGGCTGCCAGACTCTTCAAAATCTGCTTCCGGTGCAAAAGAAAGCTTTGACCAGGCCGTTGCCTGGTATAATAAAGTGAATCCGGCATCATTGATGCAACAGGAAAGAATACTTGGTATCAGCACCCAGGACGAAGCGCTTGGGGCAAAGAATATTTTATTCATTTATCCCGATTTCAGGCCACGCTATTTCCCGCTTGAACCCCGGAACTTTTTCCATAATTATGTCTCGGACGAATTCCTGGAGTATATCATAGACAACGGTCTGTTCGATAAGTTTTACCCGGGTGCGGAGGAGTTGAAGCAATTGTCTTCCTGGCTTAGCGACTATAATGTAAAGATGTTCTTCCCCCGTGGCTTCATGGTGAAAAAGGCCCGGTATGAAGTGTTGCAGAAACTGGCTGCTGAATTGGAGAGGAGAAAAGTTGAACAGGTACAGGATTTCAACCTTTTATATCTCCACCTTGGTATGGAAGCGCAGGAAAGGGGAGAGAAAGAGAAAATGCTTTCCTACTACCGGAAACTGCAACCTGAGAAATTTCTGAATATCCTCCAGGTTAAGGAATACGGTAATAATATCAATGACCTTTCGCTGAGGCTGATCGCTATGGCAGTGAAAGGACTGGCCGAAGCTGGCCAGTTTGATGAAGCATTTAAATTAATGGCCGTCTTCAAAAAAACCAATAATCGTTCTTCCATTTATTCCTTTGCGGCCAGTGAAATGATCATAGGGAAGGGTGATAGTAAATTGGTACAGCGGTTTATTGATTCTGCTAAAACAGAGATTCAACGCACGCAGGAAGCCCTTGGAGCACAGGCATACCGCGAAAAACTGGCTTTTGCACTTGCCATGCAGGATCCGGAAGGGAGCCTGACCGAGAACAGGACCCTGATCAAGAATCTCCCTCAGAAACTCTTCGCCAATATGAGGATTTCACGCGCCTTTGCTTTTCACGATAAATTATACCGGGCCAATGAGATCAAACCTGCATTGATATCCGATAATGACCTTGCTGAATTGCAATGGAATATCCTGTATGGATTTAATTCGAAACAGGAGCCAGCGGCTGAATGGAAGAGTTATCACGAGAGTTACCGGCCATTTTTTATCCGTAGTATTAATTATCAGAATGAAAGCAATTGACGAGATCCATATTTGTCCATATACCGGTCTTCGGTCTTTCACCGAAGAGGAAAGCCTTTATTTCAAGGGCCGGGATCTTCAGATAGACCAGATCACTGCTTTGCTGGAACAGAATAAATTTCTGATGGTTACCGGAGCCTCAGGTGAAGGAAAATCATCGTTGATATATGGTGGCCTGATCCCCAATGCACGTGCGGGTTTCTTTAAAGCAAAACATACCAATTGGGTGATCGCTGATTTCAGGCCGGAGAGAAGTCCGGTCACCAATATGGCCAATGCATTGGCCGGCCATTTCAATACTTCACCATCCACACTGGAAACCGAACTCAGGCGAGGGTACTCTTCGTTGATCGACCTGTATACCAATTCTTCTTTCCACAATAATGAGGATGAGGAAGAATGGAAGAGCTTATCAGATCAGGAGAAAAAAGACAAGAGGAGAAAATCGGCCAACCTCATGATCATCATCGATCAGTTTGAAGAGTTCTTCACTAATCCGGAGAATTTTTATAACGAGGCTCCTTCGAACGACTCGCAGATTGTTGTGAATCTGGTTTTAGAAACGGCGAGGATCGCGATCAAAAAGAATTTGCCGGTTTACGTAGTGTGTACCATGCGTTCAGACTACATAGGGCAGTGTTCTGCATTCCGCGGCCTGCCGGAGTATATAGGTTTCTCGCAGTTTTTTGTGCCGAGATTAAAAAGGAAAGATCTTAAGCAGGTGATTGAAGAGCCTGCCATTTTGAGTGGGAATAGCATTTCACAACGACTGATAGAGCGGCTTGTATTTGATATTTCAGATGGCCTCGACCAATTGCCCATATTACAGCATGCACTAAGCAGGATATGGGAAGCTGCTGATAACGGGAATGAAGAAATGGACCTGCTCCATTATGCCAAAGTAGGCGGTATGCCTGAAGGGGATCTGCCGGATGAAGATATCCCAAAGTTCAGAAAATGGCTTTCAGGATTGCCCGAACATGAGAGAAAGTTTTACCAGGACACGGGCCTGAATAAGATCATTGAGATCCATGCCAATCTATTGTATGAGAATGCATGGGAATCGTACAATATCAAACATGCCGAAAAGCCGATAACGCAACAGGATGCCAAGAGAATTATTGCACTGACCTTCAGCTGCCTTACAAAGATCGATAACAGCCGTGCTGTACGTAACCGTATGACGCTGGAAGAGATCACAAGGATCATTAATGATCCGAGGTTAACGGAAGATGTTGTTGGGGAAGTACTGAATATTTACAGGGAGGAAGGAAACTCTTTCATCAGGCCTTTCAAAACAGCAGATCCGGCCACGCAGAAACTGCATCCTGCAACGGTACTTGACATTACCCATGAAAGCCTGATACGGAACTGGAATAAGCTGAACCAATGGGCCAATAAGGAATTTGAATTCTATTCCACATTCCTTGATTT
>DATGXN010000161.1:0-4697 GCA_035298945.1 Chitinophagaceae bacterium
TGTATGGCAAATGAACCGTCCGTTTTGGACACTGCACCTTTGCCGGAGTTCAATATCACGATAGATGCACCCGCTATGGCATTGCCATTGGGTTGTTTGACCTGCCCATTGATGGACCTTAATGTTTGGGCTGAAATTAAATTTGAAATGATCAGAGCGAAAACTAATAATAAATATTTCATGGGTTTGATGCTGGTTTTTTAACCAAGTAATTCGTCAATAGTTTTTCCGGATAACTCGAACAGGAAATCTCCAATGTTGGTAATCGTTTTTTCTAAAAATAATTTTCCTTTTTCGGGGTTGGCTTTAGCCGGATTTCCTGATCCAGTGTCTTTCGTGATCTTTGTCCATGGACGCTGGGCCCAGGCCCATCCTTCCCTGAATCCTTTGAGATTGAAACTGAGTGTTGCTCCATCTCCGGCAGTAGCCAGTGGCTGAACAAGCCCGGGAGCGATATGCATCATACAACTGGTTTCAAATTCATCCGCATGGTCGCCGGGATCTTCAAAAATGTCTTTCATTGGTGCGGCCTTGTACCAGTTAAGAACCGTAACAAAAAGGCCTGGGAACAATAATGCGAGTTCCCTGATCATGGCTACAAAATTATTGGCACCATGGCCATTGATGATCACCAACTTTTCCACTTTATGCCTCACCAGCACATCGCAGATATCTTTCAGGATAGCTAACTGCGTAGAGGGCATCATATTCATGCACAAGTTAACATCGAGCTGACCGGTATTCACTCCATAATCAATGCCAGGCAGGAGGATAACTTTAGCTCCTTTCTCCCAGGCCCTGGCAACAGCTCGTTCAGCAACATATTTGGCCTGGATATTATCCACCCCATAAGGCAGGTGATAATTATGTGCTTCTGTTGCTCCCCAGGGAAGCACTGCGGTATGATACTGAGTTTCTTTTACCGTTTTCCAGTTCGCCTCTGCCAGGATAAAGGGACGGGCATGCTCACTCATGATGCTTTTTTTCAAATATAAAGAGTTGCGAATTATATTTGGTCAAATGACACCCGAAAGGAAGAAAAGGCTGACCGATGTTTTGAACAACAGGCAACACGACCTGACCGTTGTGCTGGAAAATGTTTTCGATCCGCATAACATTTCTGCAGTAATGCGCACCTGTGATGCCGTGGGTATCCAGGATATTTATGTTTTGAATACCCGTATACCCAGGCATAAGAAATGGGGAAAAAGAAGCAGCAGCAGTGCAGCCAAATGGCTGACCGTTCACCAGTTTGAAAGCAATGAAGAATGCTTCGCTGCGCTCAGGATGAATTACGAAAAAATCTACACTACACACCTCAGCTCTGATGCCAAAGATCTGTACGATATCAATTTTTCAGGATCCATTGCGCTGGTATTCGGCAATGAACATGACGGTGTAAGTGAAGAATGCAGAACGCTTGCCGATGGCAATTTCATCATCCCCCAGATGGGCATCATCCAATCGCTGAATATTTCTGTGGCTTGCGCTGTTTCAGTATATGAAGCACTGAGGCAAAAGAGGAGTGCAGGGCATTATAATAATTCACATCTTCCCGAACATCGCAGAAAACAGATCATAGAGGAGTGGAACCAGAATGAGTTGGATTGAGTGCAGCTGCCTGCTGCCTTTTCTTTGCAATTGATTTTAACGAGTTGATGCTGACGTTGAGTTCAAACCCGATCAGTAATACCAGCGAGTTTACAAATACCAGCAACATCAGGATCAGGATGCTTCCCAGCGAGCCATACACCTTATTGTATGAGGCAAAATTGTTCACCCAAATGGAGAACAGGTAGGTGAATGCAATGATCAGGAAAGTGGCCAGCAAAGAGCCTGGTGAAGCCAGTTTCCATTTTTTCTGGATGGCAGGCGCGTATTTGTAGATAAAAGCAATAGAAAAGAAAACCATGAAGAAAGTGAGCAGGATCCTGATAAGTTCAACCAGCCAGTTGTATGATTTATCTCCAATGGATAACCAGTTCCGAACATAAGAAAGTATTCTTCCCTGTGAAACCAGGATCAGGATGGTTGCAATGATCAACACTATGATCAGTACAGTAAGCTTAATGGCTTCATACCTGATCTGCAGAAAATTTCTTTTCTCCACTTCTATATGAAGCATTGATTTGTTAAACGTGCGCATGATGGTGATCACCGCATTGGAAGAGAAATACACGGCAAAGATCAAACCGAGGGAGATCAGTCTTCCGTCAGGATTAAAGAAGTCGTTCATCACGGATTTGATCATGTTATAGGTTGAATTATCCGGGGAGACCTGCCGGGCCAGCACCAATGCTTCTTCATATAGTTTTTCCGACATCGGAAGATGGGAAAGCGTAGTGAACAACACGATGGCAAGTGGCGGAATGGCCATCAGGAAGTTGAATGAAATGGCAGCAGCCCTTTCGTTCAAACCCACCTGCTGCATCTGCTTAATGAAAAAACTTACCACATCAAATAAAGGCAATCCTTCAAAGCCAGGCAGAGAGATCTCTTTGGATTTTCGTATCACGTACGCTACCGGTGCAGATGTCAGAATGATCCTTTCTAGTTTGATCAAGGGTTAGTTCTTACTTGATTAATAAACTGTCCAGCGCTTTTTGATAGGCTCTTGCATTTCGGAAATGATCCTCTTCATTGGATGCAAAGCTATGATATCCTGAAAAATCAGCCTTTGCGCAGAAAAACAGGTAGTCTGTTTCCGCCGGAGACAGCACAGCATCGATCGATTTAATAGATGGCGTGCATATGGGACCGGGAGGAAGTCCTTTATTCAGATAGGTATTATAGGGTGAGGAACCGCTTTCCCGGATATGTTTAAGGGTGATCCTTTTCAGGCCGAACTCCCTGAGGGCAAATTTCACAGTAGGGTCGGCACCCAGGTTCATGTTCTTTTTCATTCGGTTCAGGTATACACTGGCAATGACCGGCTTCTCATCATGTTTGTTGGTTTCCTCTTCAATGATGGATGCAAGTATATAGGCGGATGCCCGGTTAAGCCCGGTTTTCTCCAATTTGGCCATTCTTTCTTTGTTCCAGAACTCCTGCCTCTCACTGTATAATCTCCGAAGGAATTTATAGGCTGGCGTAGTCCAATACATGGTGTACGTATTGGGGATGATGGCAGTCAGTACATTATTAGTGTCTAGCCCGAAAACTCGTGTTGAATCCGGATTATTGAAGAAATTTACGATCTCCAGAGAATCAGCTTCCATCTGTCTCCCCAGGTAACCCGCCAGGTCTTCCCGGGTTCTGAATTTATTGATCACGATCTTTACCGGGCTCTGGCTGCCATTTTTCAGCCGACGCAGGATATTAAGCGTATTGGTGCCTTTATCGAACACGTATTTGCCCGGTTTGATATTTTCCCAATAACCAATCCTGGAGGCCAGGAAACTAAATACGAAGGGGGAGGCCAGGATCTTTTTTTCTTTTAATAAGGCCATAACCGTTTCACGGTCAGGGTTTGAGGAGGGGATATAGATGGTGGCAGTTTTCTCCTTAAATGCGGTGGATGGTCCTATAGTATTCCATGCAAACCAGGCAATAAATAAAACGCCTACCAGTAAAATGCCGAGAAATATCTTCTTCATCTTGAATTGATAGTCAAAATAATCAAAAACCCTGCTAAAAGCAGGGTTTTGAAATAATATCGCTGGTTAAATTTACTATTTAGCAGGGGTAGTAGCGGGTGCTGCCGGTTGCTGTTGTACCGGAGCGGGGGCTACAGGTTGTTGCTGAACCGGAGCGGTAGTTGACCCGGTATTGGGGTTGATCTGCTTGATCATGTTGTTGTTATCAGATGGCCTGTTGATAAGCAAAGCCGAAACCAGGCAAAGTGCAACAACGATCCCAGCCAATACCCAGGTACCCTTCTCCAGTACATCGGTGGTTTGTTTCACGCCCATGAACTGGTTGCTGAAGCCGGCAATATTACCTGCCAGTCCGCCACCCTTGGGATTCTGTATCAGAACAATCAGGCCCAGCAGTACTGAAGCCGTTACGATCAGGATTAAAAACAAAATTGCCATGTCAGATCTCTTTTATTTCACGAATTCGAGCTGCAAAATAAGCGCTTTTGGAGGGATCAAGCAAAATTAATTTTTTGTACACCTCTATAGCTTTGTCGTCCAGCCCTTGTTTTTGATAAACTTCCGCAAGAGCTTCAGTATAAACCTCCTCGCTGTCGTTTGAATGTTCTGCCACTGTGCGGATATGGTTTTCGGTGTCCTTATCCATCTGGCGGTCCACTTTTTCAGGGTGGAGCTTTTTCATCGACTTCAGCCACTGGGTGAAGCTTTTCAGTTTCTTTCCCAACTGGTCATCAGGGATCTCGTCAACGGGTAGTTTGATACCCTGGGAGGCAAAATAATCTATGGTATACAGCGGCTCAATGGGGATAAGCGAACCCAAAGCGGTTTCCGGTGCATTTTCGGCCGACACCTCATTTTCAGCCGGCAGTTCTTCTTTTAGAACCGGCTCATCCTCGGGGGCTATATCAGCCTCCTCAGGAATATTTCCGGAATTGCTTGTGATCTCACCAGAACTATCCACCATCCACTCATTTTCGATCGCAGGCACTATTTCATCCGGAATGGTTTCATCTTCCCATGGGTTCTCTACGGCGGGCACTATTTCGTCGATGATCGTTTCTTCCGTTTCTACCAGTTCAACAGCCGGAACGATGTCATCTT
>DATGXN010000162.1:0-3406 GCA_035298945.1 Chitinophagaceae bacterium
CTACAAACAATCCTGATGGCCCTTGTAATTCGGCTTCAGATATCGTAGTAGTAACTGCTAATACTTGCGCAGCCGGTTATTGCACATACACTCAAGGTGCTTATGGTAACCTCGGTGGTAAAGACAGCTACAAAAACGCCCAGGGCGCTTGCGTGAAGTCTGTTGATGCTAAGGGTACTATCAAAGCAGCTCTTGAAGGTTGGGGTGCTGGCGGAATGAATCTGGCTAACATGAACTTCATGTCAACTAGTGCCAGCGACATTCAACTGATCCTCGATTATCTGCCAAATGGTGGACCAAGTAAGACTTACACCGGAACTAAGGCTAATCTCTTAGTAGGTGGTGATAAGAATACTCTGCTCGCTCAGACTATGACTCTTGGTCTTAATATTGGTCTGAATTCATCACTGAAATCATTCACACTCGAGAATAAGTACCTGGTAACAGGCTCTTCAGACGATTGTGGTGAAACTCCTGATGGATTAACTACTCAGTGCTTCAAGTTCTCTGTTTCATCTGCGATGAACGTGAACGGTATTGCAGGTGTTCAGGTAGAAGATATCTGGATCCTGGGTAACAGGGCACTGAAAGGGGAAGCATTGCCAGCTGGTGTAACACTTTCTGCAATCGCAGGCGCTGCTGATATGGTTAACAACGCATTCGATGAGTGCCGCGTACCGTTGAGGTGGTCTGAAACAGATGCTTGCAGTGGTGCTGCTAACACGCTCGCAAACATGAATACCGAAACATTCGGTTCTTCAGTAAACAGCTCATCTGCTCTTGGTAAAGAACTGACCGTGAAAGCTTATCCAAATCCATTCAAGGATAGGGTATTCTTCAGGTTCACTTCTCCAGTATCAGGTAAAGCAACCGTAGAGATCTTTGACATGACAGGACGTCGTCTTGAAGTGATCAACAAAGGTCAGGTAGTTGCCGGAAGAGAGAATACAGTAGAATACACTGTACCATCTTCAAACCGCAATTCTATCATCTACAGGGTTTCTGTTGATAAGTTCTCCGTAAACGGACGATTAGTATCCCCTGGTATAAACAGGTAATGGAAAACCATAACCTTAAATCAAAAACCCCCGCGAAAGCGGGGGTTTTTTTATAATGTGGGGAATGTGATAAATGTGATAAATGTGAGGAATTCAGGCTCTATATTGTTTATCTTTTGCATTTCCCGGCTAACCTGTTAACCGGCAAGCACACTAACTGAGGCTCTTGCCCCAGAGTTCTATCTGCGCACGTTGCTTATAATTACGGGTGTCGTACCAGAATACGATCTTACTCACCTGGCGAAGTGTATCGTTGAGGCTGATCTCGCGGCTTTCAGAGCCCGCAGGTACATCGTTCCTTAATTCAACTTCTTTCCTTGTTCCATCGTTGAACCAGATCTCGCATTTGTGAAGATTTACACCACCACTTATCACTTTGATCTTAATGGCATAAACAGGCTTGCCTGCCATCGCGTTGACAGTGCTTACACCGTTTTCAGTTTGCTCAATGGTGCCTTGCCCCATCCTGCCCCAGCTGGTTTGCATTTTTTCCATTCTGGCCGTTCTATGGCCCGATGGTGAGCGGAACGAGACGAAGGCCAAAGAGAGGGCAGCTGCTCCAATGATCGCGATTCCATAGTTTTTCAAAATGCACAATTTGGTTATTAATTGGAGATCGGTACAGAAAAATAAACAAACCGGATGGCCGGTGCAAGCATGAACCGGGGCTCATTTATTGTGTAAAAACCTGTTTATTTATCCACCGATTCCGGGTTGTAGGCTAAAAAACTGTGCCGTTGGGAGCAGGCGGGAGGCGATAGGCGAAAGGTAAGAGCCTGAGGCGGGCAAGAGAAGGTAGAAAAAGGTTTGGCATTTTACTACTGCCTCTTGTCTTTCGCCTCTCGCCTCAATCAATTTTTCCCTATTTTTGCCCTCCAAAACCAATCTATTAATGGGCAGGATCATACAATTCCGGGAAGCATTAAGGGAAGCCATGTCTGAGGAAATGAGAAGAGACGAGCGCGTTTTCCTACTGGGTGAGGAAGTTGCTGAATACAACGGTGCTTATAAAGTCAGCCAGGGCATGCTGGACGAGTTTGGCCCGAAAAGGATCATCGATACCCCCATCGCCGAGTTGGGTTTCACCGCTGTAGCGGTAGGAGCTGCCCAAAATGGCCTAAGGCCCATAGTAGAATACATGACCTGGAACTTTGCCGTTCTCCCGCTGGACCAGATCCTGAATACAGCCTCAAAAATGCTGGCCATGAGTGGCGGCCAGGTGGGATGCCCCATCGTATTCAGGGGAGCTAATGGGTCAGCTGGTCAATTAGGTGCCCAGCATTCCACGGCTTTCGAAAGCATGTATGCCAATATCCCCGGCCTGAAAGTGATCTCTGTTTCTAATCCATACGACGCAAAAGGACTTTTAAAAAGCGCTATCCGTGACGACGATCCGGTGATATTCATGGAATCGGAAGTGATGTATGGTGAGAAAGGTGAAGTGCCTGAAGAAGAGTACCTGATCCCTATTGGGAAGGCAGATATCAAACGCGCCGGTACAGATGTAACCATCGTATCATTCAATAAAATGATGAAAGTGGCACTGGGTGCCGCAGAAGAACTGGCTAAAGAGGGGATCAGCGCTGAAGTGATCGACCTCCGAACCATTCGCCCGCTCGACTGGATGACCATCCTGGAAAGCGTTAAGAAAACGAACAGGCTGGTGATCGTAGAAGAACAGTGGCCATTCGCTTCGGTGAGTTCAGAGATCACCTACAAGATCCAGAAAGAAGGATTCGATTACCTGGATGCGCCGATCCGCAGGATCACCTCTGCAGATGCACCGATGCACTATGCACCGAACCTGGTGGCGCTCTATCTTCCAGATATACCGCGCACGGTGAAACTGGTTAAGGAAGTGATGTACCTGAAGAAGTAAAAAGTCAAAAGTAAAAAGTAAAAAATAAAAGGGTCAAAAGTCGAAAATGGAAGTTCTGTTTTTGACTTTTGACTTTTTAATTTCCGGTATTTCATATGATGAGGTTGTTGTTCGTTTCAGTTCTTATGATCATGTCCTCACTGCCCATGATAGCGCAGGACAGCATCCTTTCCATGAGCAACATCGAAGTGCGTGGGTTTGAAACCAGGACCTCACAGGTGAGGGTACCCGCTTCTATCAGCACCATCACCAACCGTGATCTCCAGCGATTCTCCAATACCAGCCTGGTTCCTGTGTTCAATACGGTTGCAGGTGTGAGAATGGAAGAACGCTCGCCGGGAAGTTATCGGTTATCCATTCGCGGTAGTTTACTTCGGTCACCCTTTGGCGTTAGAAACGTCAAGGTCTACTGGAAAGATATTCCACTCACCGATGCCGGCGGCAATACATATCTCAACCTGGTTGATTT
>DATGXN010000163.1:0-25874 GCA_035298945.1 Chitinophagaceae bacterium
CCGATGCTGAACATGCTGTCTTACTGGTTCTTCTTCGGTGCTTCTATTGTAATGTTCTCTTCATTGTTCGTTCAGACCGGTCCTGCAGCAGGTGGTTGGACCATCTATCCTCCGCTGAGTGCATTACACCAGGCTTCTGAAGGATCCAAGATCGGTATGGACCTATGGCTGGTATCCATGGCCCTGTTCATTGTTTCGTCTCTTCTTGGTGGTTTGAACTATATCTCCACCATTCTTAATATGCGTACCAAGGGTATGAGCATGACAAGACTGCCCCTGACCATTTGGGCGATCTTCTTCACGGCGGTACTTGGTGTATTGTCTTTCCCTGTACTTCTTTCAGGAGCCATCCTCCTGTTATTTGACAGGAACCTGGGCACAAGCTTTTATCTGTCAGACATTGTAGTGAAGGGTGAGATCATGCCTAATGAAGGTGGTAGTGCGATCCTGTTCCAACACCTGTTCTGGTTCCTTGGTCACCCTGAAGTATATATCATCCTTCTCCCTGCGATGGGTATGGTTTCTGAAGTGATGAGTATCAATGCCCGTAAGCCTATTTTCGGATACCTGGCGATGATCGCGTCATTGTTTGCGATCTGTGTACTGGCCTTCCTGGTATGGGCTCACCATATGTTCGTAACCGGGCTTAATCCATTCCTCGGTGCGTTCTTTGTACTGTTGACCCTGCTGATCGCGATACCTTCTGCGATCAAGGTGTTCAACTGGCTGACCACCATCTGGAAAGGTAATCTCAGGTTCACGCCGGGGATGTTGTTCGCCATTGGATTTGTGAGCCTGTTCATCTCTGGTGGACTTACAGGTATCTTCCTGGGTAACTCAACACTTGACCTTCATTTACACGATACATATTTTGTAGTGGCCCACTTCCATATTGTAATGGGTGTGGCTTCATTCTTCGGGATGTTTGCGGGTGTATACCACTGGTTCCCGAAAATGTATGGCCGTTACATGAATAATACGATGGCTTATATCCATTTCTGGGTAACACTGGTGGGAGCTTACCTGATCTTCTGGCCCATGCACTACCAGGGTTTTGCGGGTATGCCTCGCCGTTACTATGATTATTCAAACTGGGAATCTTTCAAGCAGTTCGTTGAGCTGAACAGGTTCATCAGTACAGTGGCTATGGTTGTATTCGCAGCCCAGTTGTTGCTGGTGTTCAATTTCTTCTATTCCATTTTCAAGGGTAGGAAAGTGACAACCACCAATCCATGGGGAGCCA
Source organism: Chitinophagaceae bacterium (assembly GCA_035298945.1). Lineage (GTDB taxonomy): Bacteria > Bacteroidota > Bacteroidia > Chitinophagales > Chitinophagaceae > Pollutibacter. The sequence goes on from DATGXN010000163.1 coordinate 1,244, forward strand.
ATACACTGGAGTGGACCACACCGATCAATCCTGGTCACGGTAACTGGCCTGGTGAGATCCCTGAGGTTCATCGTTGGGCTTATGACTACAGTAAGGATGGAAGGGAGTTCATCCCCCAGAATGAAGAAGTAGGTGAGCACGAATCAAAACATTAAAAGAGACGTTCCCCGGAACGGATCAGATATTTGACAACAGTGAATGATAATGTGGAAGTGGCTGAGCGGGCGGTATCGCCTGTAAAGCAAAAGCTCAGGGATTATTATCAGTTGATGAAGTTCACCCTGAGCTTCACCGTAGTATTTTCCTCGGTGGTTTGCTATTTACTGGCGCCGGGGATATCATTCAGCTGGGTTGCAGTTCTTTTACTTTTTGTTGCCGGAATGCTGATCACCGGATCGGCAAATGCCATCAACCAGGTAGTGGAGAAAGATACGGATGCGATGATGAAGCGCACTTCCAAAAGGCCTGTGGCCGCAGGGAGGATGAGTGTTGATGAGGGATGGACATTTGCTCTGATCGCAGGTACGATCGGGGTTTTCATGATGGGGTATTATTTCAACTGGCTATCGGCGGGTATCTCCGCTTTCAGCCTGTTCCTGTATGCTTTTGTGTATACACCCCTGAAGAAAAAACATTCCATTGCCGTGCTGATCGGTGGCATACCTGGAGCCTTGCCTTGTTTGATAGGTTGGGTGGCCGGAACGGACGAACTCTCTATGGGCGGATGGATATTATTTGCCATCCAGTTCTTCTGGCAGTTCCCGCATTTCTGGGCCATAGCCTGGGTAGCCTATAACGATTATAGCAAAGCAGGTTTCAAACTTCTTCCTGATAAAGGGGGACCAACGAAATATGCTGCTGTACAGGCACTGCTTTATTCGATCATCCTGGTGCCGTTGGGTGTGTTGCCATATATGTGGAATATGACCGGGGCCGTATCGGTAGTGATTGTAGGGTTGGCAAACCTGTTCATGATCTTCCAGTGTGTGAGGTTGTTCAGGGAGATGGATGTGAAGGCAGCGAGGAGGGTAATGTTCAGTTCGTATATATATCTGCCGGTAGTGTTGTTGGCGTTGTTGGCAGACAAGATATAATTGAGGAATAGCTGATCAGCTAATTGGCTGATTGGAAAATAATATGAGTGTAGCAGTGCAGCAAAGAAGTAAAATACATCCCCATAAATTCACCCTTTGGGTAGCTATCGGGAGTATTCTGATGATGTTCGCGGGGTTGACGAGTGCGTATATCGTAAAACGCAGCCAGGCGAACTGGGCTTTACTCGAGATACCGGCCATATTCTGGGTGTCCACCATTGTGATCCTTGTGAGCAGTGGCAGCATCTACCTGGCGCAGAGGGCGTTCAAAGAGAGGGATATGTACAGGTATCGGGCCATGGTGGGAATTACGGCTATACTTGGACTGGCTTTCCTGATCTTGCAGATCATTGGTTTTGCGAGTTATGGTCAGCAGGAGATCAGGTTAGTGGGAGCGGGGTCCAATGCATCGTACAGTTTTTTGTTGGCCATTGCAGCCTTACATGGTGTGCATGTGCTGGGAGGAGTGATAGCGCTGATCATTATTTATATCAGGGCCAGGAGTTCAAAGAACAGGAATTACAGTGCAGTACCGATAGAGGTGGCGTCAACTTACTGGCATTTTGTAGATTTTTTATGGTTATACCTGTTTGTGTTTTTTAGCATGATGAAATAACCAAAGCAATATTTTTGCGAACCCAAAACATGAAATAATAAAACATGGCAACAGCAGCAACATCGGATATTAAATGGTGGGCAGGGGGCCGAAGCCCTTTCAATGTGGAGTATGGCAAACTGATGATGTGGTATTTCCTGATGAGTGATGCATTCACTTTCGGGGCATTCCTGATATCATACGGTACCATTCGTTTCAGCCAGAACTACTGGCCTGATCCCAACCACGTATTCAATGCCTTCCCGTTTGCCGGCCATGCAAACCTTCCGCTTGCTTTTGTGAGCCTGATGACCTTCATCCTGATCATCAGTTCTGTTACCATGGTGCTGGCTGTTCACGCTGGCCATCACATGGATAAGAAAGGTGTGATCAAATGGATGGCATGGACAATTGTTGGTGGTATCGCGTTCCTGGCCTGCCAGGCATGGGAATGGACGCACCTGATCACAGGCGAACATTTAGTACTGATCGATGGTAAGGTGGAGGAGATCGGAACAACGGTTAGCCGCAACCCATGGGGCGCTGAAATTCCAGGGATGATCCATGAGGGCCACCAGGTTACTAAAACAGGTCCGGTTGCATTCGGTGGTTATTTCTTTGGTATCACAGGGTTCCACGGTTTCCACGTATTGTCAGGCGTAGTGATCAATATCATCATGCTGCTTATGACCGTCAATGGAGTGTTCGACCGTAAGGGTCACTACCAGATGATCGAGAAAGCCGGTTTGTACTGGCACTTCGTAGACCTGGTATGGGTATTCGTGTTCCTTTGTTTCTATCTTATCTGATCTGATTAAAAACTTATTTATAACATGCACCAGTCTAATACGCATTCACCCGAAGTTACTTTCCATCATGCTCCTGCAGGTGATGAACAGGTAAAAAGGATCATACGTACAACCGTGATCCTTTCCGTGATCACGCTCATTGAACTTGCGCTGGGTTTCACGATCTATTTCCTGCATAAAAGTGGGGATTACAGCCATTTCCTAGTGCTGTTCATCAAAGGTGTTATCGTGATCCTTTCACTGGCCAAGGCATTTTACATCGTGGGTGTTTTCATGCACCTGGGTGATGAAGTACGGAATCTTATCATGACCATAGTGGTTCCATTGTTGTTATTCACCTGGTTCATTGCAGCCTTCCTTATAGATGGTAACTCATGGCTGAACCTGAGGAATACTGATGCGGGTCACAGGCCCTACAATAAGGAACAACATCAGGTTGTACCTAAAGATGCGAAGAAGCCGGGTGTTGAGTAGTTTGAAGCAAAGAAGCAGAAGTTTATTGATTCAAATATATGTCCCGGGATACCCGGGACATTTTATTTAAAGTGTATGAAGAAAAGAACTATCCTGGGGATCTCAATGGCAGTGTTGCTTCCGCTGGTATCCTATTTCATAGTGAACAGTTTGAGTAAATCCGCTGTTATCATGCCAAAGCGGTATTTCTACGATTCAGTTGTGAATGTTACGAATGATGGGAAAACCACGGTGGACACAGTATGGCATAGTGTGAAACCGGTGCAGCTGGTCAACCAGTTCGGGAAACAGGTTACGCTGAATGATCCCGAGTTGAAAGACAAGATCCTGATCGTTGATTTCTTCTTCACTTCATGCCCATCGATCTGTCCTTCACTGACCCGGAACATGAAGAAGATGCAGGATGCATTCAATAAAACGGATACGGTGCTAAGATTCATTTCCATCACAGTGGATCCTGCCAGGGACAGTGCGGAAAAACTGAAGTCCTATGGCGATAAGTATAATATCAACCATGATACCTGGTGGATGCTTACCGGTGATAAACAGGTGATCTATGATCTCGCGATGAAGGAATTCAAAGCCAATATAGCAGATACAGATGTGGATACTAATTTCATTCATACCGATAAGTTTTTCCTCCTTGATAAAGGCAGGGTAGTGCGAGGATGGTATAGTGGGCTGGACAGTGCCCACCTGGACAGGTTGATGAATGATGTGGTGTTGTTACAACTTGAAAGGGATAAGAAAAAGAAACGAAATCTATTCAGAAAATAATTCTACAACATGGGTGTGCTGCTTAATGCAACAATCAGGAAGAACGATAAACTGGCGAGGATCCTGATACTGACGGTATCTGCTGTTGTATTCCTGGCAGTGATGGTATTGAAAAATCTGAAACTGGATGTGGACCCCGGATTCAATGTGCATATTTTTGCAACGGTCAATGCGGTGATCAATTCAATAGTCTCTGTTCTGTTACTCGCAGCACTGATCGCTGTGAAAAATGGGAACTACAAGGCCCATAGGGCACTAATGATAAGTTCTTTATTGCTTTCTGTGGTATTCCTGGTTTCCTATATTGCTCACCACTTGCTATCGGGTAATACTGCTTTCGGAGGCTCAGGGTTGATCAGGTATTTCTATTTCTTCATCCTGATCACTCATATCTTTCTGGCTGCAGTAATTCTTCCTTTCATCCTGTTCACGGCTTACCGGGCCCTGGTAGCGGAATTTCCCGCCCACAAGAAGCTGGCAAGGATCACCTGGCCGATATGGTTTTATGTCAGCGTAACGGGTGTGGTGGTGTACCTGATGATCAGCCCGTACTATGCGTAATGTGATGAATGTGATAAATGTGGTGAATGTGGTTAATGAATGTGAGAATGGGATAATTGATTACTGTCCCGCCTGCTTCTTTATCCAATTAGCGACCTCGTTCAGCAATACAGGTGACATGGTTTGTTCAATCTCCGAATATTCGCCTGGTGCACCGGTTTTACATTCCTGGAACAGGTGATTCAGGTTCGGCAATTCTTTGACCGTATAATTTTTATTACCTGCTTTTTTCAATGCCTTTTCAATAGCCGGAAGATTCTGTGCCGGCGACACCTGCAGGTCTTTTGATCCATTCAGCGCAAGCACCGGGATCTTCAGTTGCTGTAATGCGATGGCGGGGTCGTAGGTGAGGAAATACTTCATCCATGCGGTGTTCATACTGCTGAATTGAGCGATGAAAGCGGATTCGGTTCCGGTTTGCTTTTTAATGGAATCAGGTAGTTTCTGGTATGAAGTTTTCAGAAAATCGTTCAATTCTGCGGTTGAAGTTTTTTCATCTTTTCCGCTGGCCAGTGTGCTCGTGAGGTTTTTCATGAAAACCGTATTTGTGGCAATATCAGTATCTGAAACTCCCCCGGCCCTCGAGATCAGCTCCTGCTGCAGAATGATGATGTCTTTACCAGGTACTCCCGGGCCGGCAAGCAGGATAATGTAACTGATATCTTTTGATTGCGCAGCAACCATGGGTGCAATCATTCCGCCTTCGGAGTGGCCGATCAGGCCTATTTTTTTCCCATCGATCTCTTTACGGGTTTTCAGATATTGCACAGCTGCAGATACATCCGTTGCAAAATCAGCAGAGGTGGCTTTTTGAAAATTTCCTTTTGATGCGGCCACTCCCCGGTCGTCATATCTTAATACGGCAATGCCATTTTTTGTAAGATGATCTGCGAGAACCAGGAATGGTTTATGTCCCATCAGTTCTTCATTCCTGTTCTGGGGACCGCTGCCGCTGATGAGTACCACCACGGGGAAATTAGTTCCGGAAGCGGGTATGGTCAATGTGCCGGCAAGCATGATGCTGTCACGTGCATTGAGAAAATTTATCTCTTCGGAGATATAAGGGAATGGAGGCTTGGGTTCCTGCGGCCTTTTCAATACCGTCTTTTCAATTTTTTCCCTACCGAAATTCAAAGGGAAGGCCTGGCCGTTTTGTTTAAAAGTTCCTTCAATGTTTTTTTCATTCACGGTGCCGGCGTATTCAACATTGGCCACTGTGGTTTTAAAGCTTACGGAGTTCTGATCCAGTTTCACCCAGGCCATGGGCAGAACAGAATTGCCCTGGTCGATGCTGATCATCTTACCAGAATATCCTGTATCATTTTTTGAGAAATTGAGACTGAGGCGAAGGGTATTTGCGCCGATCTTCAGAGCGCCGTACCAATCACCAGAAAGATCCTGTGACTTTGATGTGAACACCATCAAAGCAGTTGTTAAGACCAGCAGTATTTTTTTCATATCAGATGAGTTCTTCCGAAGGATCCCAGAGTTTCATGGCGAAGTCGACGATCTTGTCATTTTTCACCTGGATCTTCTCCTTCAAAAGTAACTCTTCCATCAGTGTTGGCGTAGCAAAATGATGCCTGCCGGAGAGCATTCCGTTTCGATTCACCACGCGATGTGCAGGAACTTTTGGATGGGCGGTATGGGCAGCATTCATGGCCCAGCCTACCATCCTGGCGGAAAGCCTGGTGCCCAGGTAATTTGCGATAGCGCCATAGGTACTGACCCTTCCTTTGGGGATCAGCCTTACCACTTCATACACATCCTCAAAGAATGATTTTTCAGTTGATGAGTCTTTTTTCATCGTCCCTTTTTTTCAGCAGTTCAGCCCGGCGGGGCTGGGGGACATTAATGTAGTCAAAAGGACAATTCAAACAACCATTTCCGCAGCATTTTCCTTTTTCAAGATGGTAACGTGAGGTCAGTACCATATACCCCATTTCGTTATAGTAAAAGTCCAAACCCTCTTGTAACTGCTTTTTCATGATTATTAAGAATATGTAAGAACAACACAATCCCCCTAGTTGTTCGCTGCCTGTTCTGATTTAAGTAATTCTTTTAATTCCATGTCTTTGGGTGGAAGAGTATCATGGGGTAGTGAAAAGCAGATATAATGGATCCTGTTACTGCCAGCGATATCGAGGCCTTCGTAGTGCGTTTTGATGTCAAGCTCCGCCATCCGGTCGGGCCGGGAATAGACATCGTCCCAGGCAGTATGAATGGTACAATTGAACATGTTGAGCACGGTCAGCGTAAAATTGTACAGGTTGGGAGAATCAGTTTTCAGGTGGATCTTTCCACCCGGCGCAAGTATTTTCTGATAATGCCTCAGGTATTTAGGATGGGTGAGTCTTTTTTTCGCGTGCGAAACCCTGAGCTGGGGATCAGGGAAAGTGATCCAGATCTCGCTTACTTCACCTGGTTCAAAATAGTCAGTGATCTTATCGATATGGGTTCTGAGAAATGCGACATTATCGAGTTGGTTGGCCAGGGCTTTTTTTGCACCCACCCAGATCCTGTTTCCTTTCAGGTCAACACCAATGAAATTTCTTTCGGGATGCATGGTGGCCAGTCCCACTGTGTACTCTCCTTTACCGCAGGCCAGTTCAAGGGTTAGCGGATGGTTATTGTGAAAATGGCCAAACCATTTTCCTTTAATGGCCTGCGGATATTGCAAAACATTCCGGAATTCGGCGATCTCAGCGAACCGGATCAGTTTTTTTTGCCCCATAAGGCGCAAAGATAAAGGAGAGAAGTTTCGATCGCATTATTCGCAGAAAACGATCTGGAAATCTTGCGCGGAAATCGTTCCGTTCGCTTCAATGACGTAATAACCTTTAACAGAAAAATTGATCACGCCCTGTCCGGGAGCGATAAGATTTTCCGAGAAAGAAACAGCCACAGTCTGCTTACCAGCTCCAACATCGAAAGTCTGGACATTCTTTTGTGAGAATGTGATGTTGTAACGTTTTCCGGTTTCTGTACCAACTCCAGAAACACCCTGGTAGTTAGCTACCAGCATCAGCCTTGTTTTGTTTTTGTTTGTCACCGTCTGTTCAACGATGTGCAGATTGCCGTTTACCATGATCGATTCGCCACACATGGGATTGTATTCCCCGGTGAGATCAATGATGGTGCTGGTGGCACCCTTACCTGGTTGTTTAGACTGGATGGAGGAGAACGAGAAAAGAAAAATGCTTGCTGCTAACAAAGGAAAAATGATCCTCAGTTTCATAGAGATTGGTTTTGTTTAGAAAATATATCTTTTCTCGGGTGGGTTGGACAGGGACAAGATAAAATGAAAATGATAAAATATCAAGCAGCAATGAGCACGGTCAGCAATGTGAATTACTAACGCTCACGGTCACAGTAATTTGGGTAAAATAAAAGTGGATAACTATTTGGGACGCGGAGACACGGAGAGGGACGCAGAGACGCGGAGGGAAACGAGGAGACACGGAGGGCTTCACTCTGTGTTTCAGCGTCTTACTCTGTGTCTCTATACTTCGAAAATACCACCACAGCATTTAAACCGCCGAAAGCGAATGAGTTAGATAATGCGTGGTTGATTGGTTTTGACCGGGATTCATTCGGTACTATATCCAGGTCGCATTCGGGGTCGAATTCCTGGTAATTGGCCGTGGGGGGCAGTATATCATGGTGTACCGCGAGGGTAGTGATCACAGCTTCAAGTGCACTTGTTCCTCCCAACACATGTCCATGAAGGGATTTGGTGGAGCTTACTGCAAGTTGTTGTGCATGATCTCCAAAAACATTTTTAATGGCAGCGATCTCCATGGAATCATTAACCATGGTACCGGTGCCGTGTGCGTTGATATAGTCTATGTCGGATGGCTGCAGCCCGGCATCTTTGAGCGCATTGATCATAGCATGTTCTGCACCTGTCTGTGAAGGCTTGGTGATATGGGATGCATCTGAGGTCATACCAAAACCAGTGATTTCGGCCAGGATCTTCGCACCCCTCGCTTTGGCGTGTTCAAGTGTTTCAATCACCATCATGGCACCACCTTCGCCGAGTATCATGCCCTGCCTGTTTTTCGAAAATGGCCGGCATGTGTCCGGAGCCACCACGCGAATCGCTTCCCAGGCTTTAAGATAACCGTAAGTGATTGGCGTTTCACTGCCCCCGGTAAGGGCTACATCACAAAGTCCATTCCTTACCAACCAGAAAGCATTTCCTAACGCATGATTGGAAGATGCACAAGCGGTGGTAACGGTGTAGGCGGGACCTGTCAATCCATAAGCCATGGAAACCTGGCTGGCACCGGCGTTGGGCATGATCATGGGGATGCTGAACGGGTGAGCCCGGCCTTTTTTCTCAAGGTACAGGTCGGACAAAGTTTTATCGTGTGTGTTTTCTCCGCCAATGCTGGTGCCTGTGATCACTGCAGTGCGTGCTCCCAGTTCAGGCGTGAATTCAATACCTGATTGTTTTACGGCTTCCCTGGCGGAGTATAAACAGAACTGTGCAAACCGATCCAGCATATCGAGATCTTTTTTCTCGAAATGCTCTGCGGGAGTGTAGTTTTTTACTTCGGCTGCAGAAGCTATTTTAAGAGGAAGAAGGGTATGTTCCAGGCTTTTTAAGGGTCCGATGCCGGATCTCCCATGTAAAACATTATCCCATACCTCGTCAACGGAGTTTCCGAGGGCTGAAATAATACCCATGCCTGTTACCACAACTCTTCTTCCCTGCATATTGATGGATTAGGCCTTGGTGACAAGTTTAGTAAGACTCTCCACAGCTTCTTTCACTGTTTTGATCTGGAGTAATTCCTGGTTAGGTATGCTCACCTGGAAATGGTCTTCCAGTTCGCTGATCAGTTCAACGGAATCCAGTGAATCCATATTGAGATCTTCGAAGCTATCTGTGATCAGAATAGCTGCAGGTTCCATTCCTTTTTTATCGGCGATTACGGCTCTCACTTTCTCGAAAATGTCTTGCATGTCTGATAGATTGTTTATGTGGGCGGCAAATTACTTAAATCTGGTGAAAACGGGGCGGAACTGGGGCCTGCAGGGGAAATTAAATGTTCAGAATCATATGTATTTTGTTCTGCCTTTGACAGACCAGTTAGGGTCATTTTTGGCTTATTTACAGTGATTCGGGGGGAATTTGTTTCATGATTCCGTAATTATTTGCAAAATGATGGCAGTTTGATATATTCAGCGAACCTGTTTAACCATAATGAATTGTATGAAAAATTGGATTTTCCTTGCATCTTTTGCCTTATTTGCCTGGGGTTGTGGCAATAGTTCGGCAGACCGGGATGCGGTCAATGATTCTGCAAACGCTTCCCCGGCAACCATGTACTATGGGGGCGATATTATTACAATGGAAGGTGATTCTGTTCAATATGCGGAGGCTATTGTAGTTCTTGACGGTAAGATCGTCTTTGTAGGATCCAAAGATGAGGCCATGAAAGCCGCTGGAGATGACCATCAGATGATTGACCTACAGGGCAAGACCCTGGTCCCCGGGTTCCTGGACGCTCATAGTCATTATATCAATTCCCTGATGGTGGCTAATCAATGCAAGTTATATGCACCGCAATCAGGTCCGGCAAAGGATGTAGAGAGTATCATTGCCGAGTTGACGAAATTTGCCGCGGAACGGAAGATACCTAAAGGTGAAGAGATCATTGGTTATGGATACGACGAAAATGTAATGCCTAATGGAAGGCTTTTGAACCGTGATGACCTGGATAGGGCATTTCCGGACAACCCGGTTCGTGTAGATCATGTATCGATGCATGGAACCGTACTGAATTCATTAGCCATGAAAAAATATGGTTACAGTGCGGAGACAAAAACACCGCCTGGCGGAGTGATCGTACGCAAACCCGGGACAAATGAGCCCTTCGGTTTGATCATGGAAACGGCTTACATGCCTGTAGTAGAAAAGTCCGCACCCATGACAACCGAGCAGGAGATCGCATGGACCAAAGCAGGCCAAATGCTATATGCCGAAGCGGGGGTTACTACAGCGCATGAAGGCGCTACCCATCTGGCTCCTTTGCAAACTATCAAACGTGCCACTGATGCAGGTGCTAATATTATAGATGTAGTTGCCTATCCTTTCATCACGGATCTGGAAAATATCCTCAAAGAGTTCCCGGTTGCTGATTGGGGCAAATATGATAGGGGATTCAAGATCGGTGGTGTGAAGATCACGATAGATGGATCACCACAGGGCAAAACGGCATTTTTCACTACACCCTATTTAACGGGCGGGCCGGGAGGCGAGAAAAACTGGAAAGGCGAACTGACCTTCCCGCAGGATATGGTGAACCAGATGGTGAAAAAAGTGTACGATATGAATGTACCGTTATTACTGCATTGTAACGGTGATGCATCTATAGACGCATTTCTGAAAGCCTATGAATTTGCGCGGGCAGGGGATTACAGCAAACCCTGGAATGTGACCACAATACATTCCCAGTTCATGAGGAAAGACCAGATGGACAAGTTTGTAAAGTATAATGTGAGACCGTCATTCTACACATTGCATACTTATTATTTCTATGAGGCGCATTTGAAAAATCGTGGTAAGGAACAGGCACAATATATCAGCCCCATGCGTGATGCCATTGATGCAGGCATGAAGCCGACCAATCATACAGATTTTGTGGTAGCCCCGCTGGACCAGATGATGATGTTATGGAGCGCGGTAAATCGTATATCGCGTGCCGGAGCGGAAGCAGGAGCGGGTCAAAGGATCAGTCCCTATGAAGCATTGCAGGCTATGACGATAAACGTTGCTGCACAGTATGGTGAAGCTGATGCAAAGGGAAGTATTAAAACAGGTAAGAAAGCTGACCTGGTGATCCTTGATAAGAATCCGTTGAAAGTGGCGCCCAATGATATAAAGGACATCAAAGTGGTAGAAACGATAAAGGACGGTAAAGCGATTTTTCAGAGAAAATGAATCAATAGTTGAATTGATTAAAAAGCCTAGATTACTCCAGGCTTTTTTTGTGTCATATAATAATGAACTAAGTCACAGGTTAAAGCGTTCAATTAATATCCTTGAAATTTGCCAAACAAAACACCCATCTATGAAAAGGATAAGCTTGCTGCTATTTGCTTCGATCGTCTTTATTCAATATGCAGACGCGCAGATACCCAGTGATCCGATGTTCACAAAAGAAGATTCAGTGCGGGCTGTGCAGGGCCATCAACCCGGAAGAGGATTTTCAATCATAGAAAGAAAAGAGGGCTCCCTTGTATTTTCCGCTTATGCGTCCGTGAGGTATCTGAATCAAAGTGGTTTGGATGATACATATACCGATTATTTTGGCAGACCGTCTGTGATTAAGAAGAGGAATGATCTTCAGTTCCAGAAAGTAATGTTGTATTTCAAGGGATGGTTGTTTGATCCCAAATTCAGGTATTTGTTTTATGTATGGACGTCCAATACAAGCCAGGGACAATCTGCCCAGGTAGTTGTGGCAGGCAATCTTCAGTACCAGTTCAATAAATACCTGGACCTTGGAGTTGGCATTGGCGGATTACCAACAAACAGGTCGCTGATAGGAAATTTTCCAGCCTGGTTAAGGCAGGATACGAGAACTCTGGCAGAAGAATTTTTCAGGGGTTCATTCACAACAGGGATCTGGTTACAAGGTGAACTGGCCAATGGTCTGTTCTATAAAACCATGCTCGGTAACAACCTCAGCCAGTTGGGTATAGATGCCGGTCAACTGGACAAAAAATTTGACAGTTGGAGCACTGCACTCTGGTGGACCACCAATAGCTACGGACGTATGGAACCCTATGGTGACTTCGAAAAACATGAGAAGCCCGCAACTACATTGGGTGCCTCATTCACTTCGAGCAGCGAGAACCGACAGTCACAGCCGGGTTCGGAAGCGCCTGAAAATTCACAGATCAGGTTATCAGATGGTACTGGACTTTTCAGCCTGAATGCATTCAACAATGGATCAAACGTGACAGACGCAAAATATCACATGAGTTCTTTCAATGGTGGTGTTAAACTCAAAGGTTTTTCATTTGATGCTGATTATTTTATCAGGTGGGTAGATGAGTTGAAAGGCACAGGGTCAATTCCTGTTGATAAGCTTAGCGATAATGGTTTTTCATTACAAGCTTCAGGAATGATCGTTGACAGGAAATTACAGGCATACGGCACCTATTCAAAGATCAATGGTCAATATGGCGATCCTTCTGAATACACGTTGGGATTGAACTGGTTCCCATTCAAAACAAAAGCATTCCGAGTTAATGGTGAATACATCAATGTGAAGAATTCACCAGTTGGATATCTTTCTTATCCTACTGTGGTAGGTGCGAACGGATCGGTGTTCATGATCAATCTTGAATTATTCTATTGATAAACTAACTTCTTCATTTCCAGTGCGTAAAAAAAAGCCCCACGTCCAAGAATGGAATGGGGTTTCAAAGTGTATGTAAAAACCTTTTCGAGAGGTATATATATTACGTCAAACCCTTGATTTTATTGCGTTTCAGATTGTTAATACCATTTTTGTGGTAGTTGCCATTTTGCTGAATATGTTCATTTTCAATCTTCTGCAGATTCGGTTCTGGAAAAACTTTCTGCGGCGTCCAGCCTTCTTTTAATATAATTCACGCCTTCTTGCGGGTCATCCGTTACAAAGATCAGGTCAAGGTCTTCCGGGGATATTGTTCCCATTTCGATCATTGTTTCACGGATAAACTTTTGAATATGAAGCCAATAGTCTTTACCCATACATAAAACGGGACGTTGGGGTAGTTTACCGGTTTGTATCAGTGTCAGTACTTCAAAGATCTCGTCCATAGTTCCGAATCCACCTGGCATTAAAACATAGGCTATTGAGTTTTTGCGAAGGATGGTTTTCCTGGTAAAGAAGAATTCGAATTCAACTTGTTTATCGATATATGGATTCAGTGCCTGTTCAAATGGAAGTTTAATATTGCATCCCAATGAAAGTCCCTTACCCTCTTTGGCACCCCGGTTTGCGGCTTCCATCACGCCCGGCCCCCCACCCGTCATCACAGCAAATCCATTTTCTGCCAGGGCTTTTCCAATGCTTCGTGCGAGCTCATAGTATTTATGCCCTTCTTTAAATCTTGCCGATCCATAAACAGTAACACAGTTATCAATAGTTTCGAAAGCCGAAATGCCCGTCCAAAGGTCTGTCATTGCCTTATGTGAATCACGGATCTCATCTGCGAGGGAACGGTGCGGGTTGAGAAAACTTCTATTAGTACTCATCTTAAATATGTTTGAATAGTTCAACGGTTTCTAAATAATGGGGAACATGGGCGTTCCATCCTTTGGATTTCAGCGTTTCGCAAAGGGCGCCGGCACTTCCTTTTTCACCATGCACAACAAAAGTCATCTGGGGAGGATGTTTGAAACCATCCAGCCAGTGTAGTAATTCTGACCTGTCTGCGTGACCGGACAGGCCTTTTATGTTGAATATTTTTGCCCGTACAGGAACATCCTGTCCGTAGATCCGGATACTCTCTTCTCCATCCTGCAATCGTCGGCCTCTTGAACCCTCAGCCTGGTAACCTGAGATCATCACAACATTATCGGGATTTGGCAGGCGATTGATCAGGTGATGCAGTATCCTTCCACCCGTCATCATGCCACTGCTGGCGATAATGATGGTATCATGTTTCATCTCGTTCACTTTTTTCGATTCTTCCGATGAATGCACCACAGTGAGGTACTTGCGAAGGTTCATGAAAGATTCATCCTCATCCAGGTCCACTCCGCGGAGCTTGTGATAGTTCTGGTGCTTACGGTAGAATTCAGTAGCTGAAATGGACATGGGGCTATCCACAACCACCCGGACGTTAGGGATCTCTTTACTGTATAAAATGTTCTTGATATAAATAAGCAGGTTCTGGGTTCTGCCAATAGCGAATGCTGGTATGATGAGATTGCCATCCCTTTCAAAAGTTGCATTCATCATTTCAAGGATCTCTTCCCGAGGAGTAGCAGTATTCTCGCGGTCTCCGTAAGTGGATTCAACAAACAGTACGTCTGCCTGACTAATGATATGGGGCGGATACAGTATAGGATCATTTGAACGGCCAAGGTCACCCGAGAATACAATTTTCTTCGTCTCATGTTCGCCCCTGACGGTAAGCTCTACAATGGCCGCTCCAAGTATATGGCCTGCATTGAAAAAATCAGCACTGATATTTTCTGTGATCCGGACCGGTTTTTCAAATACTGTAGTCTCCAGGTAATCAGCGATGGTTGCAACGTCATCGGGAGTATATAAGGGCTGAGGGTCTTCATGTTCGGAATAACCTTTCTTTTTTGCATACCTCGCTTCTTCCACCTGGATCTTTGCAGAATCCATCAGGATCAGGTTCATAAGGTCTGCAGTAGCAGTGGTGCAATAAACAGGGCCCCGGTAACCCTGGCGGAACAGTCTCGGCAAATATCCCGTATGATCCAGGTGTGCATGTGTCAGCACTACGGCATCTATAGAAGCAGGATCTATGGGAAATTCTGACCAGTTTAAATTCTGTAATTGCTTACGTCCCTGGAATAGACCGCAGTCCAGCAATAAATTGAATTCATCGATCTGTAAAAGATATTTTGATCCGGTTACTTCCCCTGCAGCTCCCAGGAATTTAACCCTGATATTCATCTTGCAACATTTTAATGCATGTATCCATGCATGTCAAGTTATGCAAATGATGCTGCAGTAATCCTGATCTCTGCGTTTTACAGTTAAAACGGTGCGATTTAATTTGATTCAAAATAGAGCCGGATCAGTTCAATACAATTCCTTTAGGATTTGGATTAGGATTAGGAGGAGTCACCGGTGGCTTTTTCGGTGAAGGTGTTGATTTGTTGATCTGGATCACCTTGCGAATAATAACAGCCACTGGGGCACCTATACCCAATCTCTGTGAATTGGAGTTAGCCGGTATGGCCATCATAGTGACCGGATCAAACGTCAGATAGTTTCCGGATCTTTTTCCATCCTGGTCCAGCGTTCCTTTAGGTACATATACCTGGATCTTTGTTCGTTGGTAACTGCTGGGGAAATACCTGACATAGTATCCTCCATCCTGTTTATACCACTGATCTTTTTTATAATCCGGGCGATGGATGGTAGAAGGCTGTCTTGATACCGCGAGGCGTTCATAAACTTCGTAAGAACTGTTACCCAGTTCGAACAGGTCTTTCATATCTCCCAATACAGACTTGCTCCCTGTTTCAGGTAATGAAGCAGCGATGGTTTTTACAACGCCCATTACACCGCCCTGCAAAGCGAAGATCTGTTTCGAACTAAGTAATTGCCTGGAAGTTGATTTAACAGAAGATGAGAGCCTGTTGTAATCGGATCCGCTTACTACAGACCATAATAAAAGCTGAATATTCCTCTGGTCGAGATCGGTTCTGTCCACCGAATTACGCAACACAGTTTCCACGATATCTTTTCTGTAGGCATTCAACGGCGCCTGTGTATAGGCATCCCTGCCGGAAGGATCCGGGGTGCCGGGTTGCAAACAATAGCTCCGGAAATCACCTTCATAATAACCTTCAGATAAAATGATCTCACCGTCCTGTGATCTCGGAAGCTCCAGGATGGAAAGGGGTGGTTGGGCAATTACTGAACTGTCTATATTGTTTGCAGCTGGCTCCATGACATTGGAAGGAGTTGTTGTTGGATCAGATTTCGCTGTACTGTTTCTTGAAGCTGAAACGCATGCTGAAATGAGTATGATCATTAAAAGGCTGCTGAGTAAATATTTTGACATAGGGTAGTTTTTAGGTGAATGATCAGTTACAAAATCTGAAATCCATTCCCAAACTAAAAGCAATGGCACTGTAAACTGTTGTTAAGGTTTACTGTATCCGTATAAATAACGTGAAATCATTGAAAAATGTATGGATCATTAAGCATAATGATAACCGGAAGAAAATCAGTTCTTTAGAATATTATCGGCAGTTATTGTTCAACTTTTTTTGTTGAAACCCGGAGAAACTGAAACAATAACAGGCGAACAGATCATATGGTAAGGCAGCTTGCTGTAGAGGGGCAAAAAATGTAGCTTGCAGTTGCCTATGGGAGTAATTGACCGGGAATTCATTTACATCGTAACGTCCGGATTGTTGCTGATCATCGCATTAGTGGTCTCCTTCCGTAAACCGGAAGAGAAAGACAGGTCCCGTATCTTCCTCATTCTCTATTTCTGGAGTTTCTTCTATTCCGTTTTCATTACCCTGATAGTGCTGAACTACATTGAGAGTGTGCCCCACCTGGCAAGGACTGGTGTGGTTCCGTCTTTTCTGATGATGCCGCTTTCGTATTTCTATGTACTCCAGAATCTAAGCCCTCGCAGGCTGGTGTATAAAGACCTGCTGCATCTCATACCTGTTCTGCTGTACTTTGTTGATTACCTCCCGTTTTTCCTGCTAAGCGGGGATCAGAAGCTAACTATTTACCAGGGGCTCAGTGAGGTCGATCGCCGGCTGGGGTTCAATGAAGGATGGTTCATGCCAGAGTATGGACATATTATCATCCGTAATATCCAGGTAGTGGGGTATGTAATAGCCCAGTATCTCCTGATCAGGCGGGTAACAAAGCATCCCGAACATCCTGTTCTGTTTGATAATCCTGTACTGATCAACTGGATGAAATTACTCGTGGGTTCGCAAGTATTATTCTTCCTGTTTCCCATGGTTGCGCTTGTGGTTTGGGGCAAAGATGTGGCTGCAGGATTCTCGAACCTGGGACCTTTGCTGGTAGCGTTGGCGCAATCTTATTTCCTGGTTTACGAGCCACGCGTGCTGTATGGTACCAGTTTGTATTTTTCCCAACCTGCGTCCATATCAGAGTTGCCGCCATCGAAGCCGGTCACAAAAGAAGTGCAGATAATTGAATCAGAAATTCAGGCGGATCTGCTTAGCAGTGCGCAGTTAGACGAAATAGGAATTATTCTGGAAGAGCATATGAATAAAACCCAAGCCTTCCTTCAACCGGGATACAAACTTATCAACCTCTCTGAAGAAGTGGGCATTCCGGTTTATAAGATTTCCATTTACGTCAATAAACGAAAGGGCATCAACTTCTTTAGCTACCTCAACGTGTATCGGATCAATCACTGCCTTGAGAAGATCAGTTTGGGAGAGCATCGAACAAAAACACTTGAGGCGTTGGCAGAAGAATGCGGATTCCAGAGCAGAGGTACATTTATCCGGGCTTTCAAACAAAAGACAGGTTCTACTCCTTCAGACTACCTGGCGGCAAGGGTAAGAGGATGATTTGTCTCAATTCGCGAAGTGGCACAGATTCGGCCTGCTTCATTTTCAATTTTCTTTTTGCTTCTTATAAATTGCCGACTGCTAAACAGGATTTCATGCAAAAAATACTGCCCGTTATCTTCCTGATCCTACTGGCATCTTGCCAGGGCGGAGATCAGAAATCTACTCAGCCTGAAGGAGTAAAAGCCACTGGCGGATCCGCCGTTATGTATTACGGAGGAGATATCATCACTATGGAGGGTGATTCTGTGCAATACGCAGATGCATTGGTTGTAAAGGATGGTAAGATCCTTTTTGTTGGAGGAAAGGATGACGCCATGAAACAGGCTGGCGAAGGACACGACATGGTGGATCTGAAAGGTCAGACCATGTTGCCCGGTTTCATTGACGCGCACGGACATTTATGGATGTCTGGCATACAGGCCGTGGCTGCGAACCTGTTGCCGAAGCCCGATGGCGAGGGTAATGATATCGCCGCCCTGATCGCCATTACCAACAAATGGAAGGCCGGGAATGCGGACGTGATCGCAAAGACAGGCTGGATCGTTGGTTTTGGATACGATGAGGCCCAGCTCAAAGAAAACCGTCATCCCACTGCGGCCGATCTGGACAAAGTTTCAAGGGATACGCCAGTTTTATTTCTCCATCAGTCGGGGCACCTTGCTGCCGTCAATACCAAAGGACTGGAAGTATCAGGCATTAATGCCTCCACTAAAGATCCCAAGGGTGGCGTGATACAACGGATCAAAGGATCGAACCAGCCTAATGGTGTGCTTGAAGAAACGGCTGTTTTTGCACCTGCAGGTACAATGCTGCAGAAGGTGGACGACCAGGGCAATGAGGCATTGATCCTTGCCGGTCAGAAATCATATGCCCGTTACGGATTCACTACGGCGCAAGAAGGAAGGGCCACCAGTGTGGTAGTAGAAACTTATAAACGCATGAGTGCGGCGGGCACCCTGATCATGGACGTATATGCCTATCCCGATATTCAGATGGGACTGGACTACATGAAGGAAAATGGTGTGCAAGCGAGCTATAATAACCACTTCAGGGTCGCGGGTGTGAAGCTCAGTTTAGACGGCTCGCCTTCTGGAAAAACAGCCTGGCTGACCAAGCCCTACAAAGTTCCTCCTCCCGGGATGCCAAAAACATATAGAGGTTATCCCGCCGTACCCGATACAGCAGTGATCAACAGCCTGGTGGCGGAAGCTTACAAAAACAACTGGCAGATCATTACCCATTGCAATGGCGATGCTTCGGCGGATGCATATATCCGGTCTGTGCGGTTGGCCGCCAACCAGTATGGAAATAATGATCGAAGGACTGTCATGATACATGCGCAGACTGTAAGGGAAGATCAGTTGGATTCGATGAAGGTCCTCGGTATCATTCCAAGCTTTTTCTCCATGCATACGTATTACTGGGGCGATTGGCACCGCGATGAAACGCTGGGGAAAGAGCGTGCTTACCGTATTTCACCCACGGCATCAACGCTTAAACGGGGGATGTTATTTACACAACACCACGATGCCCCGGTTGCATTTCCGGATGCGCTAAGGGTGCTGCATTCCACGGTTAACCGGGTAAGCAGAAGTGGCGATGTTATTGGCCCTGATCAACGGGTATCGCCTTATGTGGCCCTCAAGTCCATCACTGACTGGGCGGCCTACCAGGCTTTTGAAGAAAAGCTCAAAGGCACTCTTACCGTTGGCAAACTGGCCGATTTTGTAATACTGGACAAGAATCCGCTAAAGATCGATCCCATGACCATCACAGATATTTCAATCAACGCCACTATTAAAGAAGGTAAAACGATTTATAAAAAATAACGCAGCTATTGCATTATGCTCGGGCCTGCTTTATTAGTTGCAGGCATTTAAACCATCTTTTCATGCATAGAAAACAGATACTCATACTCGGGTTTTCCCTTGTGGCTTTTTTTTCTGTGGTGGCACAGAAAACAGTATTGCTTTCCAATGTCACTATTTTTAATGGGAAAGACAATAAGACCGTTCAGGGGCATGTACTGATCACCGGTAACCAGATCACCCGGATCTCGTCATCACCCATTCCGGTGAATAAAAGCGCCAATACCACGGTTATTGATGGCAAGGGTAAGTTTCTAATGCCCGGATTGATTGATGCGCATGCTCATACGTTGATGGACGCTATCCCTTTGCACCTTGGACTGACAAGCGAAATCGGTTATCTCAATTTATACGCGGCTGCTTCGGCGGAGAAGCAGTTGATGCGTGGGTTTACTACCGTACGTGATGTGGGTGGCCCAGCTTTCACTTTGAAAAAAGCTATTGACGAAGGGCTCGCAAAGGGTCCACGTATATATCCCAGTGGCGCAACTATTTCACAGACCGGAGGACACGGTGATTTTGGCGCTTATACCGATGTGCCCAGGATACCAGGTCAACTCTCCTATCTGGAAAGAACTGGCCTTACCATTATTGCCGATGGGGCTGACCAGGTATTACTGCGTACCAGGGAGTTGCTCCGACAGGGGGCTACACAGATCAAGGTCATGGCCGGCGGCGGCGTGTCGTCCAGTTACGATCCCCTGGATGTGAACCAGTATACTGAGGAGGAAATAAAAGCTGCAGTAAATGCGGCCGGGGCCTGGAATACCTATGTGACCGTGCATGCCTATACGCCAACTGCAATTCAAGCGGCCATCAAAGCTGGCGTGAAATGTATAGAGCACGGGCAATTGGCTGATGAGGAAACGGTTAAACTCATGGCAGAAAAGGGGACCTGGTGGAGCCTGCAACCATTTTTGGATGACGTAGACGCCATCCCATTTCCTGAAGGATCTGATGCCCGGAAAAAACAACTGCAAATGGTAAAGGGTACGGATAATGCTTATGCGCTGGCGAAAAAGTATAAGATAAAGACCGCTTTCGGCACAGACTGCCTTTTTGATCCCAAACTGGCTGATCGACAGGGTGCACAATTAGCCAAACTCATCCGTTGGTATACGCCGTTTGAACTGTTGGCCATGGCAACCAGCACTAACGCGGAGTTGCTGGCTATGAGCGGCCCCCGCAACCCTTATCCGAACAAGCTTGGCGTGATCGAAGAAGGTGCCTATGCAGACCTGATCCTGGTTGATGGAAATCCCTTGCAGAATATTCAGTTGATTGCTGATCCGGGAAAAAATTTCCTCCTCATTATGAAAGATGGGGTGGTATATAAGAATGTAATTCGGTAGATCGTAATCAAACTTGAAAAAAAGTATTAGAGTATGCCATTTTATTTCTCTTTAAGAGCGATCCGGATTCTTATTCTGGTAATGATCATGGGGCCTAATTTCCTGTTTGCTCAGGATACAACTAAGGCCGCTGTGCAGGATATCGATCCGTCAAAGCCAACTAACCTTTACACACAGATCAATGCAAACCTGGAATACCAGGCTGGTAAGAATCAAAATTTATTCGGCCTTCGCACGAATGTACAGTACGCCTTTAACCCAGATAACCTTGTGCTGGTCGAACTACCTTTTTTATATAACGACAGAACGTCAAAATTTGGTGTTGGCGATATGAGGATTCGTTATTTCAATGCTATAAAGAGAAACATTTCTCCATCATTTATTGCCATTGCACCATTTGCCGATATAACCGTACCAATTGGTTCCTATGAAGATGGAATTGGAAGTAGCGTATGGTCTCTGGCGGGCGGTGTGGTTTTTGGTTTTATCGCTACAAAGAAATTATCGTTATTTCCAGGCATTAGTTATGTACACATTACCAAGCCATCGTCTGACATCATTCCCGAGAACCTGAAATCCACTTCAGATGGAATCGGTTTGCAATTCAACGCCAGCTATTCATTCAACAAAACCACTTTTCTGTTTATTAATCCTACACCCTCATTTCTGAATACAAACGGTAATTGGAGGAGTATTTGGTCGGGCGAATTGAACCTGAACAAGATCGTGATACCAAATAAACTAAAAGTCAATGCTTTCTGGGGCCCCAATTTCACCAATGATATTCATGTTTTCAGGATGGGTGCCACTTTCTTTTTATAAAATATCATCCACTAGTTTCTATATTTATGAATAAGCCACCAATAACTTTTATTCATGAGATTTTTTTCATTGGGAGTACTGGCGATTTTCTTGGCCGGCGAATTGCACGGGCAACCATCGGTGTCTACCAACAAAAATTTCTCCATTGGCAGTTACGGTCGTGCCGGAATTGCCCGTTCCAACGATGCACTTTATCCGCGTTCGCTTAACCTGAATGGTATGGGTTCAATAGGCGGGAGGATGGAGGAAGTTGACTATTTTGAACTGGCAACAGCTCTTCATTTTACCCCTGTAAGTTCGAATAACGATACTACTGCAATCAGTATTCAGTCCAGGCTGGCCCTTTATACATCACAGGGGCAGATCATTGGCAATGTGACCAGCAAGTCATTTGGCGGCATCACTGCGGCACTTCCTGAGCTATTTGCAGAAGCAAAGAATATTCTAGGCAGTCCCTGGACTGTATGGGTGGGCGCCAGATTCTTCAGGGGCGATGACATACATATTATCGATCATTTTTATTTTGACGACCATAGTTCCCAGGGCTTTGGTGTAAAAAGGAAGAAGACACAGTTCTCGATCATGTTTCCAGCAGCTGTAGATACGGCTACCACCCTGCCTCCATATTTCTACCTGAATATTGTGAACGGAACTCCTGTTTTGGGTTTAAGAAATCGTTCTGTTTATATTCTTGAACACGAAGTGCCGGTGAAAGATGGATACATAAAACTGATAGCGGAATACCAGAAGTTGGCCAAGGGAACACTGGAAGATACGGCAACCAGTCAGAACTATCCTTCAGACTATGGATGGGTGGCTGGGGTGAAGTTGAGAAAGAATATGAATACGAAGATGCCGGGATCGTTTTACGATCTGAGTATAAGATATGGTGCAGGCATTGCCAATGGGGGCGATGGAGGAGCAAGCAGAACTTTTGTTACTTACGGCGGTCCAAATCTCGAAACACAGAAATTCAGGGATGCATATTCACTGGCTACAACGGGAAGTATTCTTTGGAATGTCAATAAAAACTATTCAGTGAATGCCTATGGTGTGTTCACCAGGAGCCGGGGTGCCAGTGACAGTTTAAACAAAACGCCTGATTATTTAGGAAAGATGTTATTCAACAGGAAGACTGATTTTGCCATTGGTGCAAGAGCGACCTGGTATATTAAGAACTGGTTGCATCTTTTGCATGAGCTCAATTTCGCTTCACGAAAAGACGGGAGCCAGGATCCTGCACAGATGTTCAAGATCAGTATTGCGCCTACGGTTGTTCCAAATGGAAAACGTGATGTATGGAGCCGGCCGCATTTCAGATTGGTGTATAGTGTGGCGAAATATAATAAGTTCGCTTCAGATAATCTTTATTCTCCTTACCTGGCGCAAACCGGCAGCAGGTCCTGGGGTCATTATTTCGGCGTGAAGACGGAGTGGTGGTTGTGGTGATGTGGTGGTGATCAATGATTCAAATGGATCAGTCTTCCGGATCTGGCGCTTTCGTAAACAGCCAGTACGATTTTGACAGACTTCCGGCCTTCGACAGCATCAATCAGCGGCTCTCTTCCGGATTCAATGGCCTGCATCATGTCTTCGATCTGTCGCTGATGACCTACAATGCTCAGGTCTGCAGGATTTGCTGCACCGCCGTGTTGCATCCTGGTGGCGGACATTGAATCAATGATCTGCTGGTCTTCATATTTTTTATGGAGGAACTCCCACCTGATCAGGCTGGCTTCCCTGAGAACCGCTGTGCCTTCCGTTCCAAGAATTTCTATCTGTTTTAATTCGCCGGGATAGACCGCTGTTGTTGCTTCTATATTGCCCAGGGCTCCGTTTGCAAATTTCAATACAGCAACAACTGAATCTTCTACTTCAATTCCTTTATGCTGCCTGTTGGTGGAAAAAGCCTGTACTGAATCAACTGGGCCCATATACCATTGTAAAAGATCAACGGAATGAATACCCTGATTCATCAGAGCCCCGCCTCCGTCCAATGCCCAGGTACCGCGCCATGAAGCAGACTTATAATATTCGGGGCTTCTGTGCCATTTGACATAAGCATCTCCCAATACCAGGGTCCCAAATCTTTTTTCGTCAACTGCGGTTTTCATTTGAACACTGGCTTCATAAAACCGGGAAGGGAAAATAACTCCTGTTTTTACGTCTGCTTTTTGTGCGGCTTCAATGATCTGGTCACATTTTTCAAGCGTGACCTCCAGTGGTTTTTCTATCAGGCAGTGCTTTCCTGCTTCAATACATTTCAGAGCAGGCTCAAGGTGCAGGCCGGAGGGCGTGCAAATGCAGGCAATATCGATATCCGGACTGGCCAGCATGTCATCCAGTGTACTGTAAGCTTTACAGCCATATTTTGCTGCAAAGTGATCAGCCTTTTCTTTGTGGATATTGTAAACGCCCCGGAGATGAGCGCCGGGTATAGCTTCAATGGCAAGGGCGTGTATATGTGAGATCAGGCCCGTACCGATGATCCCAAAACCAAATTCCTGTTTCATGATTGACAAGTCTTAATTCCATCAGAATATAAGGAAAAATTGTAATTGAGATAGGCGGTACAATGGACTTTGACAGTCCTCAATTCACAGCGACCCTGACAGTGACCCATTCTGTTGATTTGTATGCGTTGTAATTCCGGGGATAGCTGAGCAATATGTCTTTTGTTTCCCGGTCTTCGATCAATGTAAAATGGGATATGTCTAAACGGCCCCGGCTTTTGTCTTCCTCATTTTGGGTATCTATCACCAGGAGACTGCTTTTAATTAGCGTAAGGCTTTTTGTATTCAGTTCTGCCATAACCAACGGCCACCGCGGTAAATTTCCTTTACTGTTCTCTTTACTTATGTTTCCAATCCAGAAGCACCGACCGCTTGAATGCCTGAACAAGGTTGACATGGCTGAAGGAGAATAGAAATTTGATCCGTCATCATAAACTAAAGGCCCAGGAGGAGTCCAGGTTTTGCCACCGTTTTC
>DATGXN010000164.1:0-8078 GCA_035298945.1 Chitinophagaceae bacterium
CCCGGAGTAAGAAAGATGAGTTGCTGAAAAAGTTGTTGGGTTGAATTTCCCGATAATAAAAACAGAATCACAAGTCAAGCAGAATTCTAAGTTTTGAATTTAGCAGCATCATTTCACTCTTCGTGAATTTACCGAGTAATCCTATTGCGAGGGACCGATCGAGCGTTGCAATCTTACTTGTCCGAATCAGGGATTCAACTTTGATTCCATTGGTTTTACTTGGTGATATTATTATATCAGTTGATTCTTGCCACGCAAGATGAGATGTGATAAAACAACTGGTAATATCTAAATCAGATTCAAAAAGAATTAGAGCAGGTCTGAGCTTGCTTCCAGTAAAGTCCGTAAATGGAAATGAAATCAATACAATATCACCCTTTGGCATCAAAAACTATCTTCAAATCCTCAACACTATATTCAACAACCTCATCGCGCAAAAAATCAAAGGTCGGTCCTTCTGAAATAATTTGTGCAAGACCTTTCGGCAAAAGATGTTCCTCATATTTCCGGGTCAGAAACTCAGCGAAATCAGAAATTTCAACTGCTTTGTCCGGAGGAAGCTGATTTATCGCTTTAACTGTTTTTATTATAATTGCCTGCCTGGTCATCAGCTTGTTTTATACTCAAATTTACACTTTAGATAATCGAAAAAAAAGGGGAAAGAACTGCACATTCATAGTATTTCCCTCAATAATTGAAGAGACTTGCCAGGCCTATGACTTAGATGCATTTTTTTCAGGATCATAGATCCTT
The DNA here is from genome assembly GCA_035298945.1 of Chitinophagaceae bacterium. Lineage (GTDB taxonomy): Bacteria > Bacteroidota > Bacteroidia > Chitinophagales > Chitinophagaceae > Pollutibacter. The sequence goes on from DATGXN010000164.1 coordinate 754, forward strand.
CCTCCTATACCCTCCACAAATCGTTTGGGAAAGAATTTCGGAAAGAAGGCATTTAACTTATTGGTCAAACCTGTAATGATCTCAGATTTATTGTTAAACATACCCCGGACGCCAATCTTACCTACTTCATCCGGCGTCATGTTGAAAATATCTGCAGTTTTCAATGTATGAGATCCAATTCCAGCTCTTTTTACCCATTGGGTATCGGTTGGTCCCGGAACAAGGCAGCTTACATTGATGTTGGATTTTCTGAGTTCATATCTCAGGCTCCTGGTGAATGACAATATAAACGCCTTTGATGCGGAATATACAGTCAGATAGGGTACAGACTGGTAAGAGGTGGTGCTTCCCGTGATCATGACATGAGCTTTGGATTGCTGATGCAAGATGGGTAAAAATGCATAGGTGATCGCAACGGTGGCTTTGATATTCACATCTATAATACCAAGCTGCTCTTTAATAGGTAGTTTCTCAAAATATCCCGTCAATCCGTATCCCGCGTTGTTCACTAAAATTTCGAGGTCATCGTGAAATGGCTCTGACCATGCAAAAAGAGTCTGAGCAACATCAGCATCAGCAAGATCTTTGATTATATAGCTTACTGACTTCTTGTATTGTGCCGATATTTCCTGCTTTGTCTGCTCAAGATTGGCTTCATCAATATCTGTCAACAACAGATCATACCCTTTCTTTGCCAATTCTATAGCGATGCTTTTTCCAATTCCTTTTGCAGAACCTGTTACTAATGCGTATGCCATAATTATGCTTCTACTTCTTCGGTTTTAAGGTTTGATACTTTATAACTCTCAGGATCAAGTTTAACCTTGCGGTTAATCAAAATGATCGCTCCCAATTTATGATAGAATGGGACAGGACTGTCTTTATGCTTTGGCCTGTATTCCCCTGTTACTACAGGAACATACATCACCCTTCTTCTGCTTGCTTCGCCTTTTAAAGGAGACTGAGCTCCTCTATGCCAGAGTCTGCCATCGTGTACAGTAAGATCACCTGCCTTCACATCCATCCCTACTTCATCCTTATCCGTTTTATGATCTATAAAGTATTTCTTACGGAACAGCATCCGGAAAATATTCTGTTTATGTGTTCCCGGGATCACGCGGAGACCACCATGTTCAAAGGGACAGTCATCCAGGTGTATTCCCACATTCAGCATCGGCATAATGCGACGAAGGCCCAGGAACAGATCTCTCGGGCTGTCTGTATGCCATCCCAGCTGGGAGAAATTACTGTCTTCTGTATTGATATAGTGATTCAGTATCAATCCATCTTTCTCATTTTCACCGATACGGCCATCGTATGGCCCCAGAAATTTCAAAAACTCCTGAAACCTTGGTTCTTTCAGGAAATCACTCATTGGCTTACTGAATTGCGACAGGAATGCCATTCTCTGTATCATTACTTTGCCATTGGTGTCTATACCAAATTTCAAAGGAATCCCGTTCACATATTCAACTCCCTCGGACAGTAGTTGTTTTTCGATCCTCTTGATCTCGTCTATAAAAAGACTGACTGTTTCAGGGCTGATGAAATTCCTGAATTTAATAAACCCATTTTTGTCAAAAAAAGCCAATTGCTCTTTTGTGAGCTGGCCTTCAAATATAAATCCCGGGTGTTCTGATTTTCTCATACGTTAAGGTTATATGGTGAAATGATAGATGCTATGGCCCGTAATCGTCAGATATGTAAAGAAAATGGATTGATTGTTTTACGCAAATATTTTATTTCGCAGATAACGCTTATGATTAAATGATTTCATTAATACGGGAGTAAAATATGCAACTTACTATAGCGGCATGCAGGTAAATTACGGATTCCTGCAAAACTATTTTTGAAGCTTTCGCATTCGATCAATTTGACAGGATGGTTTGAAATAAAATCCCCGCCTGGAAAGGCAGGGATTACAGAAACTACTATTAAATGTTTGACCCAACTTTAACTGCGAAGAAGTAATTCCTGTTGTTTTTCTCATGTTCCAGGTTTGCATTTATGCCCGTATATAATTACCTGCCCAATGCGTATCATTTTATAAACTAATAAGGCTACGTCTGCATTCTATTAGTCTACTTAATTAGTAGACTATACAAAGTAAAAGATGTTTCAGGACATACGCAAATAATTATCTAAAAAAAATCAAAGCAGGCTTTTGCCAATCTCAGTACCCACTCTTTCCAGATTGAAGGCAGTATTCTTGAGCATCACTGCAAGTGGTTCGTGCTTTTCGTTGATGCAAATGAGTTCATCAAAATATTTTGAAAGCGTTGCGCGCGGATCATCGATCTTCCCTGCCAAACCGATCACTTTGATGCGCCGATCATGGGCGCGTTTAGCCACGCCATAGGGTGCTTTGCCATGCAGGGTTTGCTCATCGAGGCTCCCCTCACCCGTGATCACACGATCTGCCTTGTGCAATACGTCATCAAAGCCATTGAGATCAAGAAAATAATCAATGCCGTTTTCAAGTTTAGCGTTGATCATGGCGTAAAGTCCTGCTGCCGCGCCACCAGCCGTACCACCGCCGATCACGGCAGCCATTTCTTTCTGCGTTGCATTCTGTACAACGGCGTTCAGTTTTGCTAAGCCTTTTTCCAATTGATTTACAGCCTCGGACGATGCACCTTTCTGAGGACCAAAAATTGCTGCGGCACCTTCTTCGCCAAGGAGTAAATTCTGCACATCACATAAAACAATGATCTCGGTTCTCAGAATGCGGGGATCCAACTCAACCGGATTGACGTATTCAACATCAACCAGGTCTGCAGCGATAATCACTTCTTTGCCATCTTTCTTCAAAAACTTCACCCCCAATGCCTGGAGTATGCCGATGCCTCCATCAACAGTTGCGCTGCCGCCCATCCCAAGAATGATCTTGTTCACACCTGCATCCAGCGCATGCAAGATCAGTACGCCGGTTCCGTAAGACGTAGCCGTCAGCGGCTCCCGTTCTTCTTTAGCAATGAGATTGATCCCGGAAGCCTTCGCCATTTCGATCACTGCTGTTTTGCCCCCATCGATCAATCCAAAACTGGACATGATCAGTCTTCCCCGCGGATCAATGGTTTCGGCCTTCACTACTTTTCCATGTTTTGCTGCAACAATCAGTTCCCCCGTTCCATCACCACCATCGCCCACAGGAAACAGGGTGCATCGCGCCTCCGGGAACGATTTCCTGATACCACGCTCAAGCGCCTTAGCAGCTGATGCTGCGTCTAACGCATGTTTGAAAGAGTTTGGTGCAATGAGGAGATTCATATAGTGATTTAACCGGTTTTTACTTGTTTTAATACCACATAATTTAAGAACTTTAATTGTTTGGATCAATTATGATTATCAAATGGTGTGGATCCGATTTATTGGTACGCATGCTCAATATGACCGTGTCGAAGCCTCCAAAATTTAAGAAATGAGAATCAAACCGATAAAAACAAAGAAAGATTACCAGTCTGCACTATCGCGGTTGGAGCAGATCTTCGAAGCTAAAGCAGGAACTGCGGATGGTGATGAACTTGAAGTGCTTGGTATTCTCATTGACAAATATGAGAATGAACATTTCCCGGTAGGATTGCCCGACCCCATAGAAGCAATAAAGTTTCGCATGGAGCAAATGGGTTATTCCCAAAGCGATCTCGCCGAAGTAATTGGACTTAAAAGCAGGGCAAGTGAGATCTTAAGCGGAAAAAGAAAACTGACGCTTGAAATGATCCGCAATCTGCATGAGACTTTTAGAATTCCTACCGACGTTCTTATACAGAGTTACTAGTACCCTGGTATGATCCAGGTGAATACATAAGCCTGCAGCAAGGTGATCAGGCAGATCAATATTAATAAAATGAAACTGTGTTTCACAGTGAATCGGAAAAGATCCGACTCCTTACCCACCAGGTTGCCAGCCGCAGCCGCAACGGCGATCGATTGAGGAGATATCATCTTCCCAACTACCCCACCTGTAACATTCGCTCCCACTGTGATCAAGGGATCCACACCAATAGATCTTGCAGTGGTCGCCTGCAGTTTGCTGAACAATGCATTTGAAGAGGTATCCGATCCGGTAATGAACACGCCCAGCCATCCCAATAACGGCGCAAAGAATGGAAACAACCACCCGGTTTGGGCAAGCGCCTCCGCCATGGTAAGTGAAATGCCCGACAGGTTCACGAGGTAGGCAAAACCAAGTATCGAAGCAATAGTGATTACCGAAAATCTCAATTGCTTCAACGTATCACCGAAGATAGACACTGCATCTCTCCATTTGATCTTAAGTACCATTACTGCCAATAAACCGGAAATAAAAACAGCAGTACCCGCAGCCGATAGGTAATTGAATTTATAGACCTGCGCGATAGGAGCCTCAGTATCTTCACTCAATACCATATTATGCAGACCGGGGAATTCAATATTGACCTGCCCGATCGAATTGAGCAGATCCTTTACAGGTTTCAGCCCCCAGATCAATACCATAATGGTAAGGATGATGAAAGGAGATAAAGCTTTGATGATCTCGCCGCTGCCGTACTGCCGTTCCGTTTGAGAAATTGCTGCAGGCTCATCACTAAACCGCCAGATCGTTTTTGGTTTCCAGAATCGAAGGAATACTACCAGTGCAATTATCGATGCCAGTGAAGCAATAATATCAGGCAACGCAGGTCCAACATAATTAGATGTGAACCATTGAAAGAATGCAAAAGATCCACCGGACACCAGGATGGCTGGCCAGATCTCCCGGGCATTTTTAAAGCCAGACATCAGAGTCACTAAATAAAAAGGCAACACCAGCGATAACAGCGGGAGTGTTCTGCCTACCATCTGCGAAATGGCCATCTCCGGCAGCCCTGATACCTGCGAGGCCACCGTTATAGGGATACCGATACTCCCGAATGCAACTGGTGCAGTATTGGCGATCAAACAAATTCCGGCTGCATAGAGCGGATTAAAGCCCAGCCCTACAAGCATGGCAGCGGTGATGGCAACCGGCGTGCCGAAACCGGCAGTGCCTTCAAGAAATGCACCGAATGAAAATGCGATCAGCAGGGCCTGCAGTCTTCTGTCGGCCGTAATGGTGGACATATAATATTTGATCACTTCAAACTGTCCGCTCTTCACAGTGATGTTGAACAGGAATACTGCCGGTATGATGATCCAGCAGATCGGAAACAATCCATATAAGGCACCATGTGCGGTGGAAACTAAAGCAAACTGAACCGGCATCTTATAGACAAGTATCGCAATCGCTATCGTGATCAGCGTGGTCAACACCGCAGCCTGGTAGCCTTTCATCTTCTTAATAATAAGTGCCCAGAAGATGAAGGCAATAGGAATTATTGCGATCAGCAGTGAAAGACTGAGATTATTTAACGGATCAAGAACCTGCTTCCAAGGCATGGTTCAATATAAGAACAAATGTTCAAGCTAGTATGTAGAGCGTGATCTTGGTTGCCTGTTAACCAGGCTGGTGACAGGAATTCTCAGAAAATAAAGGCTACCTGTTCCTTCATATAATAGCCCAATGGTGTTATCGTCGATCTTCGTCATCACTGAATAGCCGTAAGACTTTCTTTCATCGATCAACACTTTCTGATTCTCTGGCCAGGTTTCACCCATGTCCAGGCTATAACGTACCGATAGATTAACCCGATCATGGCTACTCGCAGGATTACTAAAGAATAGGAACTCTCTGGCTTTGCCATCCCAATTCATGGTTGCCTTCATAAAGCCCGCCATGCAAACAGGATCTTCAAGGGTATTATATGAAGTTCGATGCTCGGTCCAGGTGGCGCCCATATCTGTTGTTGTGCTTATGCTGCGGAACTTTCCACGATTGTCTCGCATGCTGAGCATGAGCACCCCATCTTTTGTTTCTACTACCTGGCTTTCCGTTGTATTTGACTTTGCACCTATTCCCCTTTTCCAGTTAAGCCCATGATCTTCGCTGTAGATGATGGTTGAATAAGGCATGCCCGCTGAGTCCCAGTACTGGGCAGGAAAAACCAGCTTCCCATCTTTCATTGCAATACCATTACCGGGACCGTCGAAAAATAATTTCCAAGCGGGATCTTTAACCTGTGCGGTGATGCTTACCGGCGATGACCAGGTCAACCCATCATCACTGCTTTCGGCAATCACAAATTGGCCCGTTTCCTCTGGCGTCAGGCCCGGACCGCTTCCTGCGATCGACTTGTTTCCCTTGCTCCACAAAGCGGTAACGAATATTTTTCTACTGACCGGATCAAAAAGAATGGAGGGATCGCCCACTCCATTATTGTCATGAGGCTCACCCATATCCATGATCACGCGCATCGGCGCCCAGGTTTGTCCGCCATCAACGCTTCTGCTCATACCCACATCAATATTACCCGGAAGGTCACCCGAAGTTTTATAGCGATTGTCGTAAACTGCAATCAGCGTTCCTCTATCTGTTGTGATCAATCCAGGTATACGGAAACTGTGTACACCATCTTCCCCGGCTTTTCTGACAGCAACGGCCCTGCGCTTTTTGAAAGATTCATTGCCTTCGTTCCAGATATTGATGATATCATATTTGATGCCTTTACTATCGGTAAGGTCTCTCACATGCAATGATACCAGGCCGTCGAGGAGAGCAGAAGGTCTCAGTTTTGCAGAGAGCCAGATATAATTATCCCCAGGTTCAACATTGATCTCAACCGGGACATACATCAGATCGCTAATGTTAGCTACTACGGTTGAAGGAAATGCTGGGTCGAATTCTTTCTTGCTCTTGTTATTGTATATGGTGATGGATTCGATATCCTTCACGGCGTCTTTATTCAGACCAAGCCTGATGAACTTCAGAGTCAGTGCACCCATGCTGTCTGGGATATTCAGATAAACCCTCACCATGGGGTTATGCTCAACGTTTCTGATCACTGGAGCCGCAGTGGTTTCTGCATTGAAGAAGATCTTCTGCGGCCTGCTTCCCAGACCTACGGGCCTATTGACGCAGGAGAATAGAAAGATGATGGCGATCATTGCAAGCCTTTTCTTCACCCTCCAAGGGCGGTCCCTCCAAGGGGCCTCCCTTGGAGGGTGAAGAAAAACAACATCATTTAACGTTTTTTTCCAGGAAAGGATAGCGTGAATCATTCTTTTTAATTGCTTCAGATTTAATATCGATCACCATCACATCCGGATTTGCATCTTTAGGAACAGCCACCGGCCAGTTAGGAAGCCCGGCGCCGTTAGGGTTGCCTTTGATGATGAAGTTGGCAAAATAATTCTGCATGGTTGCAGATACTTTGTAATCATCTTCCGTCCAGGCAAACACATTCACCAACGGCAGATTGCCCATGGCA
>DATGXN010000165.1:0-4028 GCA_035298945.1 Chitinophagaceae bacterium
CGCCTTTTTAATGATGGGCAAAGTACTTGGAAAGGGGAGGTGATCCTATGGATTGTGAATTGCGTTTGTGAAAGATCGCTGGCTTTGATTTGTGCAGGGTGCGCTGTAATTTGTCTGCAGAAACAAAGACCTATGGCAAAAGGAAATAAAAAAGAATTGTCGCCCGAACAAAGAAAAGAATTACTCACTGTGTTGAAAGTCCGCTTTGAAAAGAACATGACACGTCATAAAGGACTTGATTGGACCAGGATCCAAACGAAGTTGGAGGCTAATGGTGAAAAACTTTGGTCGCTCAATGAAATGGAAAGAACAGGTGGTGGGCCGGATGTTATTGGTTACGATAAGAAAGATGATGAATACCTGTTTTGTGATTGTTCGGTAGAAAGTCCTATAGGCCGTAGAAGCCTTTGTTATGACCGTGAGGCGCTGGATGCCAGGAAGGAAAACAAGCCCGGGGACAATGCCATCGATATGGCAGCTGCTATGGGAGTTGATGTTTTGGATGAAGCGCAATACAGGGAGTTGCAGAGACTTGGCCATTTCGATGCAAAAACGTCCAGCTGGTTGAAAACCCCTGCCGATATCAGGAAGTTAGGAGGGGCTATTTTTGGGGATTACAGGTATAACAAAGTATTCATATATCATAACGGCGTCCAATCTTACTATGCCGCCCGGGGATTCCGAGGCTCACTCAGGGTCTAGCATTTAATGGCCGATGATATTCATCCTGTTAAGAAGATCTGAATCTTCAAGGCACCGGGATTCCTTCATAAGTTCCCATATCGAAGAAGCCCCGGCGCGATCCTGTATGTTATTTCTTACTGTTCCGATCCCTGGAAATTTTCAGAACCGGAAATGGCCTCTATAAGGGTAGTTCCCAGCTTCAATATCATCCTTCATATCCACTCTGCCGCTGACACCACTGAATACACCCTCGCCACTTCCATCTACAATAGGATGCTGACAACGTCCCAGTATTTCGGCGCCCAAATATGAGCCATCCGGAGAGCAACCCTCGTATTTTCCTTCGAACCTATAAGCAGTCCAGAAGCTGCCTGATCCGCCATTGTAAGTGCCTACGAATTTTTCTCTTCCAATTTCACGGTAGGTGCCACTGGGCGAGCACTCATAGAAATCAACATACACATACAGGCAGCCTTCGAGATCACCTGTCATTTTTACGGCAAAGGTGGCGCCTTGGTTTGCAACATTGCATTCGTCATTTGCGTCAAAAAATCCTGTTCCGGAAATTTGTTTCGCACCCATTGTTGAACTCGAAGCCGATCCCTGGTTATTTGAACTATTGGTAACAAGAGCCTGTTCAGGTTCAGTCTGCCTCTGAGACGAAGAGTCGTCTTTACTGCAGGCAAGGGTGATAAGTGCGAAACAGATAATCAGATGTTTTGGAATTCTGGTGTTCATAGTAGACCTCCTGGTTATTTGGTGAATTAATAAAATTCTGATTGAAAGGAAGGGGAATAGCAGGGTTCAAAAACTGCTTTTTAGGGATTCTTGGCCGTATTATTTTCAACGGGCGTATCCAGACTGTGCAGAAAGAAAGTCAACTGGGAATTGTTTCCATACGGTGGTACTTCAAATGAAGCAAAAGGTGATACTGAATCATACAAAAATAAAGTCTGATAGGGGGCCATGTCAATCACCAATTGTGGTAATACAATGTGATAATTAATTACATTTAAACAGCCAATCCTTCGAGGTTCAATCCAGTTGGATGATCCATTGAAGGCTTGTAAAGCCTAAAACATACTAATATGAGAAAATTGACCGTATTGATAGCGACACTGATCAGTTCAGTAGCCTTTGCCCAGATCCCTTCAACTGAAGTGCAGATCAAGACTGCAGTATTGGCCGCACCTGCTGAAAAGCGTGCCGATGCCATGGTGTATGGATATAATGAAAAAGGTGATTTTGTTGTGTTACGAAAAGGTAAAAATGAGATCATTTGTATTGCAGATGATCCCAAACAAAAAGGGTTCAGCGTATCCTGCTACCATAAAGACCTGGAACCTTTTATGGCAAGAGGGCGTGAATTGAAGGCGCAGAACAAAACTTATAAGGAGATCTTCGATGCCCGGGAGGCGGAAGCCAAATCCGGGAAGCTGAAATTGCCAAAGCAGGCCTCGAATCTGCAGGTGTTTTCTGCTCCTGCAGAAAATTACAATGCGTCCACTGGTGAAGTCACCAAAGGCAGTTTTCGTTATGTAGTTTATATTCCCTGGGCTACAGCGGCCAGTACCGGGTTGCCCGTAAAACCTGAAGCTCCGGGCATGCCCTGGATCATGGACCCTGGCACGCATAGGGCCCATATCATGATAGACCCGCCGTCAAAAGACTGATCAAAGCCATTTTTTAAAGAATTCACTTGGTAATATGGATTATGTATAGTTACTTTGAAATGCAAAGCACTTTTTAAGGTACATAAAAACATGGATGATATGCAAGAGAATACAGGGTTCAGTCAGTCATTGAAACTGGACATTATGGCGAAATATGCACTGGTTGGAGCGGTAATAGGACTGGTGCTGATCAGCATTTTTCTCATGGGCGTAAAACATGCTGATCCCAGCTGGCCTAAGTACTGGCAGCTGAGACCCCTGGTTGTGGTTCCGCTGGCAGCAGCCGGTGGTGGGTCATTTTTCTATTTCATGGGCAGTTTTAATCATCATGGCTCCTGGGTCAAATGGATCGCCAGGATAGTGGGAGTAATTGGATTCATTATTGCCCTGTGGATGGGTACGGTGTTGGGACTGGATGGCACATTGTGGGATTAGACATGCAATTGCTGACCTTTAACTATAGATATTTTCTTCTTGCGCTCATCATTTTTGTGGTGGAAGTGTTGATCGCGTTGTTTGTTCACGACAGTATCATCAGGCCATATGGGGGCGACTATCTCGTTGTTATCTTGATCTATGCGGCAGTCAGGACTTGTATACATGCATCTCCTTTAAAGATCGCGTTGGGTGTATTGTTGTTTTCCTTCACGTTAGAAGTTTTGCAGTATTATCATATCGTTGACCGGCTTGGATTATCTGATAACCGGTTGGCCAGAACGGTGATTGGTCACGGATTTTCATGGTGGGACATGCTGGCTTATACTCTTGGAGTGATAACAATACTGATAGTTGAAAATGCAATCAGGCGTGTACATCCAGCCCTTTGATCTGGTCCATATATTCAGCGGGCAGTAGAATGTTTTTAAGCAGCCAGTCCATTTTCATCAGCCTGCTGATCTTGTACAATGGCACCACGGGAGTAAGTAATGAAAACTCAGTAAAATGCAGCAACTCTTTTACTCTCTGCGGAACCACTAATTTCTGCCCTTCAATCAATACCCTGAACCGCATCGGGCCCAGGTGCTTTTTATATTGTTTGAACAGGTCAATACTGTATTCAGACCTCTGCAGATCGGCCATTAAATGCGCCTGCCTTACGGGTAGCCATGCCTGGTAGTTTAGTGGGAGATCTTTCACGCCCATCCTGCTGCCAAGACGGTAGAATACATTATAAACCTCTTCTTTTTCCTGCTGGCTTAATTCTTTTTCCAGCAGTTCATAGGCAGCGATCGAGTAATGGATCAGCATGAACAGTACATCGCGATAAGCCCAGTCGGGAATGGTTGAACCACGTTTTTGTTCTACCGCGGAATGTATCTTACGCATCGTGTCAATAGCCCCATGGGCATCTTCAATGGAAGAAAAGACGATTTTTTTGGCATAGGCAACGGTGGAGAAAAGTCTGCCTATGGGATCGGCCGGAAGCTTGCCGGTAAAATAGAGCCAGTCAACTGCTTTGTTCAATGCAAATTCTGCTGATGCTCCTGCAAAAATGAAAAGCACAGTATCGCTCTTGCCCCAGATCTGCCGTACGATGGAATTTTTTTCAACAAAAAATTGCATAAGGTCTGATTACTTACTGCTAAGTTAGCACCATAAAAGCATCTAGGCAGGAAAGAACCCAGGAACAGGTATATTTTAACTATGCTTGTTTTTTTGTTTCTTCGGTAA
>DATGXN010000166.1:0-5037 GCA_035298945.1 Chitinophagaceae bacterium
CCCGTGAATGTTTGGCTGATCAACACGGGCTGGACAGGAGGATCATACGGACAAGGATCACGAATGAAACTGGCTTACACCAGGGCGATGATCTCAGCAGCTATTGAAGGGCATTTAGATGAGGTTGACTATGAACAGCTACCAGTTTTCAATTTGTCCGTTCCGGAGTGCTGCCCGGGCGTGCCGTCTAGCCTGCTGAACCCAAGGTCTACGTGGACCGACAAAAACGCATATGATAAACAGGTCAGGGAACTTGCTGACCTCTTCATAAAAAATTTCGAGAAATATGCAAAGGGTGTAACAGAAGATATACTCTCTGCCGCTCCAACTCCTTAGCGGTCTTAATCGATTGTTTGCTTTTACGACCCTTCCATTCCTGGAAGGGTCTTTGTTTTAATGTGATGAATGTGATAAATGTGATAAATGTGATGAATGTGGGAATGTGGAATAATGAATGTGACAAATGATTGAAATAAAAAATGGCTTCCGGATCCGGGAGCCATTTTCTTTTTACTACTGACAGTCGTCATTATCAATCCTGCGAACTGGAGGTATTTTAGCAGATCATGCGTCGCGCCCTGCCAGACCATAAAACGTTTCAGATCATTACTGCTGCTTTCATGATTCTGAAACTCTGCCTGCATTTCTTCACGAATACCAATTACGAACTGCACCGTGACGAAATGCTTTATTTTAATATGGCTGATCACCTCAGTTTCGGGTATGCAACGGTGCCGCCACTCACAGCTCTCTTTGCATACATCGTTAAAATCATTTTCGGATACTCTGTTTTTGGGATAAGATTTTTTCCTGCCATCCTGGGTGCCTTATCCCTCCTGATCATTTCGAAAATCATACATGAGCTCGGGGGAGGATTACTGGCCTTGTTGATCGCTATGATCGCCTTTACATTCTCACCGGGTTTTCTTCTCTTCAACACCCTGCTCACGCCCAATGTATTTGAGCAATTCACCTGGCTGCTGATCAGTTATCTTATTCTTCGCCTGGCGATGAGGAAAAATGAAAACCTCTGGTTGCCTATCGGAGCAATCACTGGCATTTCCTTTATGGCCAAATACTCCATTATCTATTTTATAACTGGATTTCTTATTGCCCTCCTGTTTAGCGAACACAGGAAGCTCTTAGCCTCAAAGAAATTCATACCCGGCATCGTACTGGCAGTTCTGATCTTTCTTCCTAATATCATCTGGCAATATAATAACAGCTGGCCCCTGCTCTATCACATGAGCGAGTTGAAGAAAACTCAGTTGGTGAATATGAGTTATGATGGGTTTTTCAAAGACCTGTTCAGTCTGAATAGTGTCGCTTCACTGATCTGGTTATTCGGCCTGGGCGCCCTGCTTTATAATAACGAAGAAAGGAAATACCGTTTCCTTGGCGTCGCCAGTTCAATCATCATCTTATTATTTCTACTCTCCCATGGAAAGGCCTATTATATCATGGGCTTGATCCCGTTGCTTTTTGCCCTTGGGGCTTATACGATGGAGAAATATCTCCCGCGGTTGATTTGTTTAAGCTTCATCGCTATTTGTGTACATGTGCTAGTTTTTACCATGCCTTTTGCATTGCCTGTTTTCACATTTGAGCAACTGGATAAATATGCAGATCGTATAAACCATGCGGAGATCTATCCTTTTTCACGTTGGGAAGACGGGAAAGATCATGGGCAATCACAGGTATTTTCGGATATGACAGGCTGGGATGAAATGACAAGCTACGTAGCAGCTGCCTATGGGCAGTTGTCAGATCCGGAGAAATCGAATTGCACTATTTATGCTGAAAGAAATTACGGGTATGCCGGCGCCGTGCATTTTTACGGCCGATCCCGTGGTCTGCCAGATGCCATTACTTTTTTAGAGAGCTATGTATACTGGTCGCCAGACAGCATACCCAATGGACCATTCATCTATATCAATTATGAGATCAACGGGTTGAAAGACAAGTTCAGGTATATCAGGGAGGTTGGAGAAGTGAAGAATAAATACTTCAGGGAAAAAGGCGTAAAAGTTTTCCTATGCAGGGAACCAGTTACCAACATCAGTGAATTATACCATCTTCAGAAAAAAGAAGCATTAAGGAAGATGAATGATCGTTAACAGATACATTCTCACATTCTGTAGCACGCGGCGTTGATGTTCATTCCTGCGCCTACAGATGCAAACATGATCACATCTCCTTTTTTCAATTCGTGTCCATTCTGCTTGCCATGCAATACCAGGTCAAGCAGTGTGGGAATGGTAGCCACTGAACTGTTGCCCAGCCAGTGAATGCTCATAGGCATAATATCAGCGGGTGCTTTAACACCGTATAGTTTGTACATCGCATGGATGATGGCTTCATCCATTTTCTCATTGGCCTGGTGTATGAATACTTTCTTCAGGTCTTTAATATCAACTCCACTTTTATCCAGGCAATCTTTCATAGCGGCAGGGACATACTTCACCGCATATTCATATACTTTTCTGCCTTTCATTTTGATGAACCTGACACGGGGATCGCTATTCGGAAAATAGCTCTTACCCATATTGATATAATAAGCCTCATCCACGCAGTGAGAAGCCACACTATATCCCAGAACACCACTGCCATTCTCAGGTTCGTCTTGGTATTCAATCACCGTCGCGCCTGCGCCATCAGAAAATATCATGCTGTCGCGATCATAACTATCGATCACCCTGGACAACGTCTCTGATCCAATAATGAGGGCTTTCTTCGCGATACCGGCTTTAAAAAATGCATCGGCCTGAATCAGCCCCTGGAGCCAGCCGGGGCACCCGAAAAGAATATCGTAGGCAATACAAGCCGGATTCTTAATGCCAAGTTCATGCTTGACCCTGCTGGCCAGCGAAGGCACTGCATCGGTTTGAATGGTGTGCTTCACCACATCTCCGAAATTATGGGCAAATATGAGCTGGTCAAGGGTTTCCGGATCCACACCACTGTCTTTAATGGCCTCACGTGCAGCTATAACTGCCATACCGGAACTGTTCATTTCCGTAGGTGCATATCGTCTTTCTCCTATGCCTGTAATTGCCTTGAACTTATCAACTACTTCCTGCGGGGCAGTTTCGATTCGGATATGATTCTCGCTGTAAAAATTATGGATGGTAAAATCCCTGTTGGATTTGATATCCGGTGGGATATAGGAACCAGTACCTGTGATCACCGATCTTTTCATCGTTGTTGCTTGACTTGAGCCAAATGTATTCAAAATTGAATGAAGGCCTGAATTTGCACCTGCAAAATTATAGTATTGAAACAATAAAAACGGGCCTGCAAATAGCCAAACCGATACTTTAACTCAATTCCTCAAACTCTCCGGTTTTCCTGTTCTTCCTGACATTGTTCCAGGGGAATACCCTCCCATTCATCGCCACATAAATACCAGGAGCCAAAGACTGGACAAAGGCCATGGCAGATCCCAGGTTAAAAAGTCCATCGGAACTACCAAATTTATAGGGGATCATGGCGCCGGTGATCACTATGGTTTTATCTGTTATCCGGCCTGCCAGGAATCGGGCCGTATCTGCCATGGTATCCGTGCCATGGGTGATGATGATCTTTGTCGCTGTAGTTTTTAAGCAATGATCTGCTATCAGGATCCTGTCCTGCTCGGTCATATCAAGGCTATCGATCATCATCAGGGTCCTGATATCAACTTCAACCCGGCACCGGCCCAGTTTGAGCATTTCGGGGAGGTGGGTATCCTTGAAAAATAACTCACCTGTCAATTCATTGTACTCCTTATCGAATGTACCGCCGGTGATGAGAATTCGGATAGGCATGGGGCAAATTTAGCTAATTGGCTAATTAACTAATTGGCTAATTAGCTAATTCATTGCAGGAATTTCCCTAAGAATTAGTCAATTAGCCAATGAGTCAATTAGCAAAGCTCTAGGGGTTCAATGTCGCAAATATCAAACCTGCAACAAACGACTGGAGAATACCATATCCCAGCCATGAAAGTACCATTACCGGAGAAATATCAATAGCGCTGAAGGTCAGCCAGAGTACCGGCAGCATGGCCACGATACCATATACGAATGCCATTTCCAATGCTTTCATAATGGTTCCGCCAGGAAGGATATCCTTATACCTTTCCCAGAACCATTTGAGAGCTATGCTCAGTACAAAGGGGTGAGCATAGAACATCCAGTCTGTACCTGCACTGGACCACCTGAACACCGGGCTGAAATACTCTTCCGCCTGGCTGGGAAAAACATTGATCACAAAGTACAGCAGGGCGAGGCTGAGAAGTAAGAGGACAACTCCGGAAGCCAATATAGCTGTTATCGCTTTTTTCATGTTTGAAGATGTTATTAATGATTATGAATTAAGTTTTCTGAAGTATAAATTGAAGTGAACATTTATTTCCTCGTTGATCCTGATCAGTCCGCCGATCTTCCTGGGTGCTTCCAGTTCAAAGTCTGAGAACTTCATCAGCTTCTCTCCCTGCAACCTGAGTTGATTGGAGCCAATATGAGAACAGTTATAATTGATCTCCATCCTTTTCTTCTTGCCCGCCAGTTCAATATCCACCAGGCCCTTCACAATGCCCTGTTCATGAAACTCGTCGAGTGAAATGAACCGGATCACAAGGTTGGGATACTCTTCGGTCTTAAGCATCTTTCTGAAATCAGCGGTGATGTACTTATGATGACAATCAAACCTTTTAAGATCTACAGAAAGGACGCTGTTGGAAAAAAAATACTTTTTTCTGGCCTGGTCAATAACGCTTTTCAGGGTATCGCTCTTCACATACTCCCGGATATCACAAGTGAACTGGTTGATATTGGAGCTTCCATCTATAGCGAGAGTACTGTTTCTTTCTATCACCCAGCTACCCGCTGCGTTACGGGCCTGAAAAGAGCTGAAGCAGATCAATATGATTAACAGCAGGAATCGCATAATTTAAGTTGAAACAAAGCCAGGCTGGTGTGCAACCTGGCTTTAGTTTAAAACTAATCAGAAAAACTAGAAACCTACTACAGCTTCAACTACATATCCGCTGAATTT
>DATGXN010000167.1:0-25478 GCA_035298945.1 Chitinophagaceae bacterium
TGGTAATACTGCCATCTTGATGGGTGCAAGTTTGGCTGGAATACGAAGTACTACCCTGCTGTCTTCTCCACCATCTTCCTTGGTCCATTTCTCTTCCGTATAGGCATAACTCAAGGTGAGCAGGAACATCCTGTCGAGGCCGATGGATGTTTCGATCACATAAGGAACATAGTTCTGGTTGATCTCGGGATCGAAATACTGCATCTTCTTACCACTGTACTGCTGATGACTTGACAAGTCAAAATCAGTACGCGAGTGAATCCCTTCCACTTCTTTCCAACCAATCGGGAACTGGAATTCTATATCAACCGCAGCATCGGCATAATGGGCCAGCTTCGTATGATCGTGGAACCTGTATAGTTCGGCTGGGAAACCGAGTGAGGTATGCCACTTCATGCGCTCTGTTTTCCAGAACTCATACCATTCTTTCTGTGTACCGGGCTTAATGAAGAACTGCATTTCCATTTGCTCAAATTCACGCATACGGAAAATGAACTGCCTGGCCACGATCTCATTCCTGAATGCTTTACCAACCTGCGCTATACCGAATGGGATCTTCATCCTGGCGGTTTTCTGCACGTTGAGGAAGTTCACAAAGATCCCCTGCGCAGTTTCAGGCCTCAGGTAAATAAGATCTGATTCATCAGCCACGCTGCCCAATTGGGTAGAGAACATCAGGTTGAACTGCCTTACATCGGTCCAGTTCACGGTTCCACTAACAGGACAGGGTATTTTATTTTCTTCAATGAGTAGTTTCAATCCGGCAAGTTCACTGGCAGCCAAGAGCCTGTCCATTTCTGCCACCAGGGCTTCAGCGGCCTCATGTTTACCTGCTTTGGCCAGGTCATCTGCAAACCCCTCGATCAGGTGATCTACACGATATCTTTTCTTGCTGTCTTTATTATCGATCAGCGGATCACTGAAATTATCAACGTGACCCGAGGCCTTCCAGGTGGTCGGGTGCATGAAAATGGCAGCATCGATACCTACTATGTTATCATGCATACGCGTCATCTCATTCCACCAGGCATCGCGGATATTCCTTTTCAGTTCACTTCCCCAGGGTCCATAGTCATACACTGCACTGAGTCCGTCGTATATCTCACTGGAAGGAAAAACAAATCCGTATTCTTTAGCATGCGATATGATCGCCTGAAATTTAGTTTGATCCGTTACTAACATGGACGCAAAATTAGAGAGATAGTTAGTTAGATAGAAAGATAGGGAGCCTTTTATTTCAATTTCTCATTGTTTTTGTGGCGCTCGCTATCCCTTTGGGTCTTTTTTTCAATATTTTTCTCCAGGGCTTCCGTCAGGTTAACCCCGGTCTGGTTGGCCAGGCAGATCAGTACCCAAAGCACATCTGCCATTTCATCTCCCAGGTCGGCCTTTTTATCAGATTCCTTGAAACTCTGGTCGCCGTATTTCCTGGCCATCAGCCTGGCCAGTTCACCTACTTCTTCCGTTAGGATAGCCATATTGGTGAGCTCGCTGAAATACCTTACGCCAACCGTCTTGATCCAAAAGTCTACCCTTTCCTGGGCCTGCTCTATCGTCATGTTATTCTTTTTGTTTAGAATCGATAAATATGGTGACCGGACCATCGTTCAATAACTCAACCTTCATGTCTGCACCAAATACACCACGCTGAATAGGCTTGCCAAGATCTTTCTCAAGCCTCGAGATCATTTTTTCATAGACCGGGATGGCATGGTCTGGTTTTGAAGCTTTTAGATAAGAAGGGCGATTCCCTTTTTTGGTGGAAGCATGCAGGGTGAACTGGCTGATCAGCAAAATATCGCCCCTTGTATCAATCACCGAGCGATTCATCACCCCATTCTCATCATTGAAGATCCTCAGGTTCACGATCTTACCGCTCATCCACTCTATATCTTCATCACCGTCAGCATCCTCAACACCCATAAGTACGAGTAAACCAGGGCCAACCTGACCCCTGATCCCGCCATCTACCTTAACAGACGCATAGGTTACTCTTTGTATGACAACCCTCATTTGAAATCCAGTGGTTAAATAGTAATTTTAAGTAATGAAGATAGATATTAGCCGTGAATTGGAATTCCGAACGGCAAGAAGTGGCGGTAAGGGCGGACAGAACGTGAATAAGGTGGAAACAATGGTGGAGGGTTTATTTCATCTACAGCATTCTTCCATACTCACTGAAGAGCAGAAAAATATCATCTTAGAAAGAAATGGAAAGCATATCAACAGTGATGGCTTCCTGACAGCAAGATCGTCAGCAACCAGATCCCAGTTGCACAACAAACAGATCGTTATTGAAAAGCTCAATAATACCATCAACCACGCGCTTGAGAAAAAGAAAGCAAGAATATCCACCAAACCCACCAAACAGTCCAAAGAGAAAAGGATCACATTCAAAAAACAACGTTCTGAGGTTAAGAACATGAGAAAGAGAGTCAGAGAGTCAGAGAGATAGAGAGACAGAATATGAAAAAACTACTGGTATTAATTGCGATTCCGTTCATCCTATTTAGCTGTAATAAAGACAACAGCTCCGAAACCAACCTTGCACCCCTTAAGGTCAGTTTCGAATTGGAAGCTTTTGGGGCACCCATCGATACCACCGTTCTATACACTAACAACAGCGGCGAAAAGTTCAAGGTCACGGCATTCAAGTTTTATGTTTCACTTATCGAAGCTGCCAACAGCTCCACCAATTCCCGGTCAGCAGAAAGCGAGAGTTATCACCTGGTAGACCTTGCAGATCCAGCTTCCCAACATTTCACCGTCAATCTGAAAAACGGGGTCTATGATCAATTCAATTTCATTGTAGGTGTTGACAGCGTGAGAAATGTGAGCGGAGCCCAATCTGGTGCGCTGGATCCCGCCAAAGGAATGTTCTGGACCTGGAATACGGGCTATATTTTTGCAAAGCTTGAAGGTAAATCGCCGTCCTCTTCCGCACCATTCCAGATGTTCACTTACCATATCGGCGGATTTAAAACCGGCGAAAATGCGATCAGGACCATTTCACTTCCGGCACAGTTCCAGGTGGGTAAAACCAATGAGTTGGTGATCAATGCAGATTTACAAAGATGGTTCGATGGGGTGAATACGCTATCAATTGCTTCAAAACCAACCATCATGTCGCCGGGAGGAATGGCCTTACAGGTGGCCGACAATTATGCTACTATGTTCAACGTTAATAAGATCGTCAATCCTTGAAAAAAACGATCACCATATTGACCATGCTGTTTTTTGTTTCAGGCATTATCATCTTTGAAGCCTGTAACAAGAAAGATGTAGTTCAGCCTGCTCAAACTACACCGCTTAGTATTCCCATACCACCAGGTTTCCCTGCGATCCAGAATTTCTTTGTCAACAATCCCATCACCCAGGAAGGATTTGACCTGGGAAAAAAATTATTTTACGATGGCAGACTTTCTGTAGATGGTAATTTCCCCTGTGCATCCTGCCACCAGCAGTTTGCAGCATTTGCCACTTTCGATCATAACCTGAGTCATGGTTTTGGAGACCAGTTCACCACACGCAATGCGCCCGGCCTCGCCAACCTGGCCTGGTACAAAGAATTTCACTGGGATGGCGGCATCAATCACCTGGAAGTACAGCCGTTGGCTCCCATTACCGCACCAAATGAAATGGCAGAAACCATTGAGAATGTGGTCAGGAAACTCAAAGCTGATGCCACTTACCAGGAAATGTTCAGGAAAGCATTCGCCAGTAACGAGATCACTTCACAACAAATGCTCAGGGCCCTGGCCCAGTTCATGGGTATGATGGTATCTGCAAATAGTAAGTACGACAGGGTGAAAGCGGGAAAAGAAACATTTACAGCAGCGGAACAAAGAGGATACCAGCTGTTTTCCCAAAAATGCAGCACCTGCCACCAGGAACCCCTGTTCACCGACCAGAGTTACAGGAATACGGGTTTGCCCATTGATAATGTATTGAAAGATATGGGCCGCATGCGTATTACAAAAAAATCCGAGGACTCCATCAAATTCAAAGTACCCACCCTCAGGAATGTTTATTTAACTGCACCATACGGGCATGATGGAAGATTCTATTCGATAGGTGCAGTGATCGATCACTACCGTTCAGGGGTGATCAATGGACCTACAACTGATCCCCTGCTTAAAAACAAATTGTCTATTGATGATTTCGAAAAAGCAGATCTGCTCATCTTCCTGAGAACACTAACAGACACATCATTTGTGAACGATAAGAGGTTCGCCCAGAATTAATCCTTTTTGCCCGTCTTCCCGTTACCCCTTTTGTTTAATAATTCTTCCAGTCCTGATTTCTTTGTCTCCAGATCAGCAGTCAGTTTTTGTTGATCCTGTGCGTTCTTATCCAACTCCTTATTGATGTCGGCGAGTCTTTTCTGGAGTTTAGTTTGTTCGTCCTGCAGATCAGCGAGTTTCCGCTCTGCTTTTTTGATCTCGGCTTCCTGGTCCATTTTTACCATGTTGAAATCATGCTCATCCAGGTGGGGTGCAATACTTGCGAGAATCACAGCACCACCAGCTGCAGATCCTGCCAATTCTGCATGAGATGAAGTTCTGTTGGTGAGGTCTTCACCAGGCTCTGCGAGAATCATATATACCTTACTTTCATTTTTGCCGTCCTTTTCCACCTTATAATAAACGTCATGCTTATTGCTGCCGATCTTTTGCAGTACCAATCCCCTGGCCTCATAAAAGCCATTCTTTTCTCTGACCTTAACTCCCTGTTTTTCAGCCAGTCCTTTCAACCCCTCTTCTACCTGGCCGGCGGGATAGGGAACTTCGAAGATCGTAGCCTCCTGTTCAGTTTTTTCGTATTTCACTTTCCCCAGGTATTGCTTGGTTTGTTTCTGGGCTTCAGTCTGGAAGGCAAAAATAAGCAGCAACATCAGGGCCATGGCGGAGCGTTTCATATATTATAGTATTGAGACCGGCAATTTACCAATTAGGTGACCGCCCGAAGCTAATTTTAGGGTATTGAAACAAGTTTGTATGCTTAGCTCTAAATTTGCCTAAAGCTTTTCCTTTTTGAGCAGCATTAAGAAACTCGCATCACAAACCTTCTGGTATGGTTTCAGCAATATATTCGGAAGGTTTCTGAACTACCTCCTGACCCCGCTGTTGACCACCATTTTTGCTTCCCAGAAATACGGGGACATTTCTATTTTGTTCGCATCTGCAGCTTTCTTACAGGTGATCTATACTTACGGAATGGAGACTTCTTATTTCCGTTTCTCTAATTTATACCCTGAAAAAGAGGTCTATAATACCGGACTAAGCACCCTGGTACTCACGTCTGTCCTGTTCACCGCGATCCTGTTCATACCTGTCCAATCGCTGGCCAATTATATGGAGATCGGCAGTCATCCGGAGTATATCAAATGGGTGTTGCTGATCGTTGCCCTGGATACATTGGCAGTGATGCCTTTCTCCAAACTGAGGCACGAAGGGCGGCCCCGGAAATTCGCCTTTCTGAAGATCCTGAACATCCTGATCAATGTTTCACTGGTTGTATTCTTCCTGGTTTTCTGTAAAGGCCAGCACGAAAAAGGCGCAGAAAATTTCTGGGCTGTATTGTACGATCCCTCGATCGACATAGGCTATGTTTTCATTTCACAACTGGTGGCCAGTGCCTTTACCCTGCTCCTGTTATGGAAAGAGATCATGAGTTTCTCATTTTCCTGGAACGGTAAGCTGATCAAGGAAATGCTGGTCTATTCTGCACCACTGGTGATCGTTGGATTCGGCGGAATGATCAATGAAACCATCGATCGGTTTATGATCACTTCCATGTATCCCGGCACTTCTGATGCCGCCAGATCAGCCAACGGCATTTACAGTGCCAATACCAAACTGGCCATCATCATCACATTATTTATATCCGCATTCCGGATGGGCGCAGAGCCCTTCTTTTTCAAACAATCCACAGACGAAGGTGCCCAGCGAACCTATGCCCGGGTGATGAAATTCTTTGTACTTACTTGTTGCATCTGTTTTTTATCTGTGATGCTATTCCTTGACGGCTGGAAATATTTCATGGGCGTCAAAAAACATCCCGAATACCTGGAAGGATTGAAAGTGGTTCCACTTTTGATGTTGGGGAAGATCTTCCTGGGGGTTTATTACAATTTGTCCATCTGGTATAAACTCACGAACAAGAACCTGATGGCGGCCTATGTCACAATCATAGGTGCGGTGATCACGATAGGATTCAACTGGCTGCTCATTCCCCGCATGGGATATATGGGTTGTGCCATTGCCAGCTTTCTCTGTTATGGTTTCATGATGGTGATCAGCTACACCCTGGGGCAGAAGTATTATCCTGTTCCTTATGCATGGAAGAAGCTAACGGCCTATGTGGTGATCTGTATTCTTCTGTTCCTGGTACACCAGTTGTTCAGAAATTTCTCACCTAACGTGTGGCTTACTCATGCATTTGGTGTAGTACTCAGCCTTGCATTTTTAGTATTTGTAGTCAGGGTTGAGAATAAGGAGTTTGTGAAGATAAAAGCCGCATTTTCTAAATAAAGAGATAGGGAAATAGAGAGATAGGGAGCCCTTCTCTCTATCTCCCTATCTTTCTATCTCTCTATCTTAACATAGGGATTATACTTTTTCTCTTCCCCAATGCTCGTTAGAGAACCATGCCCCGAATAAACCTTTGTGTCATCCGGCAGGGTATAAAGCTTTGTGCGGATGGAATGCGCCAGGGTCTCGAAATCGCCTCCGGGCAGGTCGGTCCGCCCAACGCTGCGCTGGAAAAGAACATCTCCACTAATGATGAAACCTCCTTCCTTTGAATAGAAACTGATGCTTCCCGGTGAATGGCCGGGTGTGAACAAAACATCAAGCGGTTCATTATCAAGGCCGGTAACATCCCCATCATTCAGGTAAACTACATCACCCGAATAGTTATGAAATGGAAGATTCCACATCAGTCCGGAAACCGGCGCATAGTCCAACACCTGTTTCTCTCTTGGATGGATATGGGGCTGCAGCCCCCATCTTTCGGCCACAAATTTATTACCGAAAACATGGTCAAGATGGCAATGTGTATTTAATAAAAGCCTGACCTGCAATCCCTCCGAAACAATATAATGCTCCAATTGTTGTTCTTCTTCCTGACCATAGCATCCCGGATCAATGATTATGGCTTCCTTTTTGTCGTTGGACAAGATGTAAGTGTTTTCCTGAATCGGGCTAAATATGAAAACTTTAACGTTATACATTGGAAACCATTTATAGGCCAAAAACCTTAATTTTAGTATAATTATAGCGCATTTCGGACGGAATTGCTGAGGAATACAGAAACAACAGATTATGCGAAAAATTTGTCGCCTTTTTTTTGCTCTCCTACTGATTACCACGGGTTCATTTGCACAAGTGAATTCTGTTGAATTCGGAAAGAACAGGGTTCAATATAAAAAGTTCACCTGGAGATACTATCAAACCAGGAATTTCAATACCTATTTTTCCATGGGTGGCCTCTCGGTGGGAAAATTTGTTGCACAGGTTGCGGAAGAAGAATTACCCCAATTGGAAGAGTTTGTTGAATACGGCCTCCAAAGAAGGGCCAACCTGGTTGTCTATAACAGCTTCACAGACATGAAGCAATCCAATATCGGGATAGGAATCGAATGGCAGAATACAGGCGGCGTTACAAAATTGGTCAATAACAAGATCGTTGTCTATAACAATGGTGACCTCAATAATATGAGGATCCAGGTTCGCCAGGGTATTGCCCGGGTATTGGTGGACAATCTTCTTTTTGGTGACGACCTGGGGGAGTTTGCGGGCAATGCTGCCCTGCTCGATCTTCCAAAATGGCTGACCGATGGTTATATCTCCTATGCGGCCGAGAACTGGAGCCCCAAACTGGACGACCAGTTGAAATCTGAACTGCTTTCCGGTGAGTATAAGAATTTTTACCAGTTCGCATTTAAAAAGCCTGAACTGGCCGGTCATGCTTTCTGGCGTTTTGTTGCTGACAACTACCGGAAAGACAATGTCACTTACTTCCTTTATTTATCACGTATCTACAAAAGCCTGAACTCAGCCTCTCTTCGTGTAACAAAAAAGAAATTCAAAGAGCTGCTCGCCGAGTTCATGGAAAAAGAATCAGAAAAATATCAGAAGGATCTCAGGGCCAGGCGTAACCAGCCTCGAGGTAATGTAGTGGCCGTAGAAGAACTTAAACGCGATGTCGACTTCTACAGGTTCCAGGCCAATCCCATTCCCCGCAACAGTAAGTATGCCATGGTAAAGTACAGGAAAGGTATTTACCGGGTGCTTTTGGTTGACCCTGCAGATCAGAATAAAACCCTGCTCAAAGCCGGTATTCTCAATAACCAGGCTGAGCTTAATCCTAACTATCCCTTGATGGCCTGGGATCCGAAAGGTTCTATGCTGCTGGTGATCTATCCGGAAAATGGCAAGATCAGGATGTTCGTATATGACCTGGTCAAGAAATTAAAACTGCACAAACAGGAGATCGCGGATTTCCAGGTGATACAGGATGCTAAATTCATGCTGAATAACAACACGCTCCTGCTCAGTGCCGTGAAGAATGGCCAGTCAGATATCTTCAAATACAATATTCAGGACCAGAAAGTTGACCAGATCACAAACGATGTTTACAACGATATCGATCCTTCGTTCGCAGCATTCCCAAACAAAAGCGGTATCCTGTTTGCGTCGAATCGTCCTTCAGGAGATGCGCCACGTGCCGACACGGCCATCCCTTCGCGCAATCATTACAATATATTCATGGTTGATCCCAATGTGAAAAGTGACTACAGGCAGATCACCCAGCTCAGCAGTATGAAATACAGTGATGCCAGGTTCCCGCTTCAATACAACGTGAACCACTTCACCTTTGTCAGTGAAGAAAATGGTATCGGTAACCGATATGCAGGCTTCTTTACCACAAAACGTGCGGGTCTCGACACGCTCATACTTGTAGGTGATGAGTTACTGCGCAACCCAACTCCGAAAGACCTCGACTCTACCCTCAAGGTCTGGGATAAAGCAGAACCGGATTCGGTTGGATTTATTTCCATCACTACAGACAGCACATATGTATTCCCACTGACCAACTACCAGAGCGGTTTGCAGGAAACCAGGGGAGCTGGTGATAATAACCAGGTGAGTGAAGTGAGAAGAGAGGGCGACCTGAAATTCCTCTACAAATTGCGCATTGACGAAAATGCATTGAAAAGAAGAAATGTTACTGCCAGGCCAACAGAGTATGTAAAGAAATTGCAGGAACAGGAAAGGGCTGCCAAAGGTCAGGCCATTTTCTATGACACAGACAAAGGCAAGAAGAAACTGGCCGCTGCAGTAGATACCACTAAGAAAGATAAGGATGCATTCCAAACGGAATTCGATCAGGACAGTACTGCAGTAACCACGATCCAGGAGCAACAGGAATATAAGAAACCCAGTCCGCTGGAGAATTCAAGGATCTATGACTACAGGAAGAAATTCTCTTCAGAATATGTGGTCACCGGTTTCAACAACCAGGTGTTGATGAACAGATTCCAGCCCTATGCACATGGAGCCGGGCCTATCTATCTTTCAAATGCAGATATCCTGAACGGTATCATCAGGATGGGTACTTCTGAATTATTTGAAGACATGAAATTCACCGGAGGTTTCCGTATCGCAACAAACCTCCAGGACGTTGACTACCTGGTCCAGTTCCAGAATCTGAAAAGAAGGCTTGACTGGGGCCTGACCTATTACCGTTCAACATTGAACGATTTCCCCATCTATGACTACAATGATGAACCTATAAAATCGGTACTCTCCAATAAGCTGTATTCAAATTTGTACCAGGTCAATTTCGCATGGCCACTGGATGAAGTAAGAAGCTTCAGGGCAACACTGGGCTATCGGAACGACAGGGTAGTGATCAAGACAGATGCCAACTATCCTCCGGCATTGCAGATCGCAGACACGGTACTGAATTATGGACTGGTGAGATTTGAATGGGTACATGATAATACACTCAACCCCACATTAAATATCTGGAACGGATTCCGGTATAAATTATGGGTTGACGTGAATGCCAAAATGAACAATAAGGAAACGAATGGTCGCTACACATTCAACGTGGGTGGTGATGCGAGGTATTATTATAAACTCTACAGGAACTTCATTTGGGCCGGTCGTGCAGCTTTTGATGCATCATTTGGTACACAAAAGATCATCTATTACCTGGGTGGTGTGGATGGCTGGATATCGCCAAAATTCAACAATGCAAACAGACCTGCTCCTGATGCGCAATATGCATTTCAGTCACTTGCGCTTAATATGAGAGGTTTCAAACAGAACGTTGCAAATGGTAACAATGCTGTTGTACTGAATAGTGAATTCAGGCTTCCGATATTCACTACCTTCTTTAATAAACCTGTAAACAACGCTTTCATACGGAATTTCCAACTGGTGCAGTTCACTGACCTGGGAACAGCATGGAACGGACAATTTAAGGGGATTACAAGGCCATATGTGGTATATGGACAACCGCCGGTAACGGTGAATATCAAAACAGGTGGTGTGGGTCCTTTTGTAGGCGGTTATGGTTTTGGCGCAAGGAGCACCTTATTGGGATATTTCCTCCGGGTTGATGCTGCATGGCCAATGGGTGGGTTCTTCCAGGGCAAGCCTATGTGGTATTTCGCCATGGGACTTGACTTTTAGTCAATTGACGGATTTTGAAAAAATATGTTCAGCAAGAATACGTTTTCAATATATGCGACAATCCGTTAATGCGTCAATCCGCCAATCCGCCAATCCTTTTGTATTTTCGCACTCATGAATTTGACGGGCATAAGATTCTGTGTTGCATTACTGCTAACCTTCTTCAGCTTAAGCTCCAGTGCCCAGGTAAGAGTACTCAAGGGCATTGTCAAGGATACGCATAGTGACGAACTCATTCCCTTTGCAACTATACAGTTCTCAAAATCAGGTTTCGGTAAACTCACTGATTCTTCAGGTAGTTTCAGGATCGTGTTGAATAAATGGCCCTCAGATACGGTGGTATTCAGTTATGCCGGTTTTGAAAACAAACGCATTCATATAGACACCAGCCTTTTCGAGATCGACCTGGTGGTGGCCATGGAAAGGGGTAAACCTGCAGGCGAAGTTGTTGTCAAAGGCAAATGGAACCGGGGCCTTTTTCTCTGGAAAAAAATTGTCAAAAACAAACCTTATAATAACCGCGCAAGATTCGATAATTTCTCCTACGAGCTGTACAACAAACTCCAGGTTGACATCAATAAGGTGAACAAGGAAAAACTTGAAAAAGGTTTCCTTCCTCCTAAACCATTCAAGTTCATATTGGAGAATATTGACACCGCATCCGAAGAAAATCCCATCCTGCCAGTTTACCTCACAGAAACTATTTCAGACTATTATTTTCAAAGTGATCCGAGGAAAACCAAAGAAGTGATCAAGGGCAACAAAACGATCGGGGTCAACAATGAAAGCTTTTCCAAACTACTTGGCGGAATGTACCAGAACGTCAATGTATATAACAATTTCATCCCGGTATTTGACCTTGAATTCGTAAGCCCGATCAGCGATAATGGCGATAATTATTACATCTACAAAGTACCCGATACACAGTTTGTAGCCGGCAAGAGATATTTTCATTTTGTATTCTATCCAAAACGAAAAGGAGAAAATACATTCCAGGGCGATGCCTGGATCGCAGACTCCAGTTTTGCAGTACAGAAAATGAACCTGCGCCTCTCGCCTACTGCCAATGTCAACTTTGTAGAGAAACTGTCCATGGTGCAGGAATTCCAGCTGGTGAATGATTCGATCTGGTTTCTTTCAAAAGATAAATTTATTGTAGACTTCGCCTTACTTGGAAAACGATCAATCAATTTTATCGGCCGGAAAACAACAACCTACCAGGATGTAAAAGTGAATCATGAAGACGTGCGAAAATTCCTCGAAGGTGAGCAATTGAAAGAAGCCATTGTGATGTCTCCCGGAGCCAGCCAGAAATCGGATGACTACTGGAAAGAGAACAGGCATGAAGAGTTGAATACCAACGAAAAGAAAATATATGCAACGGTTGATACCCTCCTGAAGATGCCTGCATTCAAGCGGTGGAAAGAACGGCTTTACTTCATAGGTACGGGTTATAAAAATATCGGCAACTACGAGATCGGACCATGGTATAACTGGATCAGCGGAAACGTGTACGAAGGCTGGAGGGTGAGGTTCGACCTTGGCACCAATACCAAATTCAGTAAGAAACTATACCTGCATGGATACCTTGCCTATGGCTTTACAGACAAGGGAATAAAAGGAATGGGGGAAGCCAAATACATGTTTTCGCGTAACCCCCGCAGTTATATACATGTACGCTTTAAAGACGATATTGATTACGGTCAGACCTATTACGACGAAGTGGCCTACGATAATATTTTCGCCCTGGCCATCAGGAAGAACCAGGTGCCCATCAAACTGCTGAGGCTTGAAGAAGAAGAAGTGAATTATTTCAAGGAATGGAGAAATGGGTTCTCAGTGAAAACCACTTTACAACGCCAGGTATATAATCCGTTGATCAACCTTCCAACAAAAGATCAGTTCTCATCTGAAACAGGTGAAGTATTCAACAGCTTTGAGGCCACTGTAAGGTTGAGATTCGCTTACCTGGAAAGGTACCTGGAAACCAGTTTTTCACGAACAAACCTGGGCTCCGATTATCCCATTGTTGAGATGCGGATCACTAAAGCGATTCCTGGGATCCTGAAAAGCAGCTACGATTATACCAAACTGGGACTGGTGGTCTCTGACTGGGCGAGCATTCCCCCTTTCGGCAACATCTATTGGAGTGCATATGCGGGAAAGACATTCGGAACGGCACCTTATATGTTCCTGAACCTGGCACCGGGTAATGAGATCTATTATTATAACAAGTATGCGTTCAACCTGATGAACCGGTACCAATTCATTCACGATCAGTTTGCAGGTTTCATGTTCGAACATAATGTAGGTAATGGCATATTCAAACTTCCGGCACTTCGTTTTCTGAAATTCAGGCAGTTCTACAATGTTAAAATGTTGGTAGGTAGTTTGAGCGAAGAAAACAAAGCCCTGAATTTTGTAAACGGACATCCATTTGAAACACTGGACGGCAAGCCTTATATGGAAATAGGCACCGGCATTGATAATATACTTCGATTCTTCCGCCTGGACCTTGTATGGCGCGTACTTCCCCAACCATTACCCGAACAGAGTTATATGAAATTTGGGGTGTTTGGAAGCTTCAGAATTGGCTTTTAGCAGAGAGTCAGTGAGTCAGAGAGTCTGAGTGGCAGAATTAGAGAGACAGACAAACTCTGATTCTCCGACTCTGCCTCTCTGCCTCTCAGACTCTCTGACTCTCTAAATTTCCGTTGGTATCAATCTTGCATATATGCCACCATGAAGCATTCATTTTATATCAGTTGCCTGCTTGCCACCCTGGTGATGGGTGGTTGTGCAAGAAATCCCGTGACCGGGAAAAAAGAGATCGTAACCATGTCTGAAGAACAGGAGATCCAGATGGGTAAAGAAGCAGACCCGCAGGTGATCGCCCAATACGGGCTTTACGAAGACAAAGAATTGCAGCAATATATCGATCGCCTGGGTCAGCAGATCGTACAGGTATCGCATAGAAAGAATATCAAATACGAATTCAAGATCATAAACGCTGAATTCATCAACGCATTTGCATTGCCGGGAGGTTATGTGTATTTCACGCGCGGCATTATGGCTTATTTCAACAACGAAGCAGAATTCGCGGGAGTTCTTGGTCATGAAACAGGTCATATCACAGCCCGGCATTCTGTGGAGCAGCAAAGAAATCAGCTGTTCGGCCAACTTGGATTGATCGCCGGATTGGTCATTGCCCCTGACCTCGCCCCATTTGCAGAAACAGCATCACAAGGCCTCCAGCTGCTATTCCTCAAGTTCAGCAGGGACGCAGAGAAACAGGCTGATCAACTGGGTGTGGAATATTCCTCCCGGCTGGGCTACGACGCCAGGGAAATGGCAGGTTTTTTCAGTACCCTTGAAAGGCAGGAAGGTGATGCCCGGATGCCGGAATTTCTTTCTACCCACCCCGACCCCGGTAACAGGAAAAAAACAGTCGCAAAACTTGCAGCCGACTGGCAGAAACAACTTAACCTCACCAATCCCAAATCTAACAGGAATACCTACCTGCAGAAAATAGACGGCATCATGTACGGGCAGGATCCCAAAGAAGGTTTCGTAGAGAACAATATTTTTTATCACCCCGTATTGAAACTACAGTTCCCGATTCCACAGGGCTGGAGTTACCAGAACTCACCCGAAAGCTTCCAGATGGCCCCAAAAGACGGTTCAGCATTGATGATGCTAACACTGGCTAAAGGCCAGTCTTTGCAGGATGCCGCCTCAACCGCCATGCAGCAGTATAAATTAACCGTGGTTGACTCGAAAGAATCCTCGGTCAATGGATTACCGGCCCTCGTGGTAGTTGCAGATCAGCAACCACAGCAGCAGGGTGGTGCAGTGATACGTACACTCTCTTACTTTATTTCCTATGGAAACAATATCTATCACCTGATAGGCGCAGCACAAGCCGATAAGTTCAACAACTATGTTGAAACATTCGGTGCCACTATGAAGAATTTCAAACAACTGACAGATCAGGCAATGCTTAATAAAAAAGCAAAAAGGATCAATGTGGTCACTGCCAGTGGAGCAACCCTTAGGGATGCCCTGAAGGCCAAAAATGTTCCGGACAATATGCTCGAAGAAACTGCCATTCTGAATGGAATGCTGTTGACGGACAAGATCAGTTCCGGTACCCTGATCAAAATTATTACGCAGTAGAAATCCTTATTTTTAGGATGAATGAACACTACGCGAAGGCAATTTCTGCGCTCATCCCTTTGTGCAGTTGCATCCTGCGGTGCACCTGCACAAAAAGGGCGGGTGATCACCGTCAATGGACCGATCTCTCCAGATCAGATGGGACTGACCCTGGCGCATGAACACGTGCTGGTGGATTTTGTAGGTGCCGACAAAATATCGCCCGGCAGGTATAACAGGCAGAAGGTATTCGAACTGGTATTGCCTTATCTTAAATCCATTCGATCGAAAGGCTGTAAAACCATGGTAGACTGCACTCCGGCCTACCTGGGAAGAGACGTACGCCTGTTGCAGGAATTGTCAACGGCGGCTGACCTGCATATCATCACCAACACTGGATGGTACGGTGCCAGTAAGGAAAAATTCCTGCCTTCCAGGACCAGGCAACTGTCTTCCCAACAGATAGCCGAGGAATGGATCAGTGAGGCAAATCGAGGCATCGATGGCACGGGAATAAAACCCGGATTCATGAAGATCGCAGTTGACGACATCCCTTTTTCAGACAATATTGTCAAGATACTGGAGGCTGCGGCCATTACTTACAAATACACCGGACTTCCCGTTGCCGTTCATACCAGTAATGGAGGAGCTCCGGCAAAACAGGAAATGAAAATCCTTCAATCAAAAAATATTCCCCTTTCAAACTGGATATGGGTACATGCCCAGAATGAAAAAGATATCTCCATTCATATTGATGCGGCAAAAAAAGGCGCCTGGATATCTTTTGATAATGTAGCTGGTGACAATATGGAAGACTACCTGGAAAGGCTTAAAAAAATGAAAGCTGAAGGTTTACTCAACAAAGTACTTATATCCCATGATGCCGGATGGTACGATGTTGTTGATCCTTCAAAAAGTTTCCGCGGTTATACTGACATCCTCGACCTGTTCATCCCTTTTCTGAAGAAAAATAATTTCACATCGCAAGAGATCGAACTATTGCTTGTAAAAAATCCAGCCCAGGTATTCACAGTCAAAGGTTGAATTCTTTCCTACCGGGCGTGAGGGGGTATAATTTGCCTTCCCATTCCAGCTCCCCATTCAGTCCTGGCGGAAGCTCCACGATGATCCGGGCCTGCTTTCCGTTTTTGTTGATGATCACTTTTATATCACCTGCGGGATGGGGAACAGTAGAAATGATGCTGGACAGATAACCAATATTCGGTTTGATGAGAACCTTTGAGAATCCGGGTGCAGCCGGCATTACGCCCGTAACCATGGAAAGCATTTCATATAACGGAGATGCGCTCCAGGCATGGCAATCACTACGGGTAGGCTCAGGATTCTCAGCAAATGTAGTCAACCCGATATCGAGCATATCGTACCATGGCTTCAACTGCCCCAGGTATTCATTCCCGAGACCGGTTTTCTTCATCGCCTCGAACATGTAAAATTTGAAATAGTAAGTAGCCTGGGTGATAGACTTGTCGGTCATTATTTTCTGCAATAGGTCTTTCTGCCTTGACTGCTCCACTGAATTGGTGAGTATACCCAGAATATTGGCATGTTGGCTGAATTCGGTCTTCTCCGGTGAATCTGCCAGCAACCCTTTTTCTGAATCCCAGCAAAGGCGGAAAACATCCTGTGCATATTTTTTTGCCATTTGCTCATAACGCACGGCGGCTGATCTTCGTCCATAGGCATTCATCAGTTCAGCAGCCCTGGCTAACGCGTACGCATACTGTAAAGTAACAATGGAGGAACCACCTTTGCTGACGCCAGGCGGCACTCCCCCGACTCTGATGCTGTCTACCCAGGGCCAGCTCCAGTCCACAAACTGCCACCAGCTCAGAGGACCCAGAATTCCCTTATCGGTCATTCGCTCTTCGTACCACCTGAGCACATTTTCAACTCCATTCAGTTTGGAACGAATGAATGCATCGTCTTTACGATGCATGAAATGATCATAGACCATGCAAACCCACCATAAAGAGAAAGTAGGGATCACCTGCAGATCACGTGAAGGGTATCGGCTTTGGGTCAGCCCTTCAGGAATAAATGAATTATTGATGTCGTCGATGGCTTTCTTCATCAGCCTGTCGTCACCACTTACATAGAGTGATATCAATGCCTGTATGCGCGTATCTCCTACATATTGCAGTTGTTCATAGTAAGGGCAATCAAAATAAGTATCTACTGCACAGAGTTTGGCAGTTCTCCACCCAACGTCCCATATCTTTTGTAATCCGGGATCACTGCTCACAAACCGGCCTCTTTCTTCAAATGGATAGCCGGTATAACGACTGTCCACTTTATTAATGGTCAGGGGTTCATCCTTTGTTTCGATCTCAACTTTTACATATCGGAATGTACGGTAGTGCAGGGGGGAATACATACGGAATGCAGCACCATCTGAGATATACCGGTCGCTGATGCCAATTAATTGTTTCCCTTCAACCACATTCCTGTTGCCTTTGACTCTTTTAGAATCGATCAGCGCTTCGGCATAAGTCAATGTGATCGTTGCATTTTTACCAGCCGATATTAATAATTGGGGATAGGCATTGGTAAGTGTGCCCTGGTCCAGCAACAAACTTGTTTTTGTTTTGGCGGGAAAATTCCATGGAAAGGATTTGGGGAATGAACTACCCGGAACTTTGATATAACCTGTTCTTTCAGCAGCAAATTCCTGGTCTATCTCTACCGGCCTGGGTATGGATCTTGGAACCAACTGCCAGTTGCCATCGGTGCCGTAACTGCGGGGTTTGGCAGGATACCATAATTGCTTTGCCGTTTTCCAGCCCAGGCTGTTCCCTTTCTCCGTTTCAAATCCCCAGGCATAACGGTTACCATCTACAATTTCACCTGAGGCCACTGCGAGATAAGACCTTAAGGCGGCGCGATCAATGGGAAGAGGCTTATATGCTGAATCCATCAATACCTGCCAACCATCGCCTGTATTGAGGGGAAATTCTGTACTACTGTTGCCTTGTAAAATAAACCCGGTTTCATAGCTCGTTTGGGCATAAGCGCGGAAATCGGCGAAATTCCACACGGTAGCGGAGATGATATTCTTGCCTTTTTTCAGATGTCCAGCAATGTCGACGGTTTCGAAATTCCAGTTCGCAGGATCACTCCTGGCCGGGCCGGTGCATACCATATTACCATTCACGTATAACCGAAAAAGGTTATCGCCGGTAACATGAATTACGTATGACTGTGGATCTGCATCGAGCGTGAGTTCCTTGCGGAAATGGAATACCCCGAATTCATTCGGCATGGCATCGGGATGGGCTATCCACCTGGCATTCCAGAACCTGCTTCGCCACTGCTCTGCAGCTAATGACTGCCCATGAACCTGCACTCCAAACAATAATAGAAGCAGAAAAGCTATTAGATTTTTCATCCTGTTTTATTCAACAGGAAGTAATTTATAAAATCTAACCCACTTATTATGCGTGCATTGTTCTGGCAAAGGCAGAAGGCATCCGCCCGGTTGATTTGTAAAATGCCCTGTAAAATGTTGAACGTGAACTGAATCCCGAACGATAGGCAAGACCTTCAAGTGTATACAGAGAAGCATCGGGTTCGCCCATGAGCTTTTGCATAAACGCGATTCTGTACTTATTTACAAGATCATTGAAATTCATTCCGTATTCACGGTTAATGATGTAGGACAGGTAAGTGTACGTGATATTCAACTCATCGGCGAGATTTCTCAAAGAATAGCCGTGTTTGAGATAAGGCCTTTCCAATTCGAAATGGTCCCTGATGGCCATGAGAATTTGGTCACGTTTTTCCTGTGTTAGTTGGTAGGCGATCATACAAGTCCGTTTTTTAAGATAGATAACTGATTGGTTCCTCTTGCTACGAGCAGACTTGCCTTAACTATTTATAGGTAGACAATTTTGAGGCCATTAAAATTTCCTGTTTAACTGATCCCGGAAAATTGTCTACTTATCTTGATGACTGTTCAAAGATGGTTAATGCTGCTTTTCCTTCCTTGAATTATCCATTAAGAATTAATTAAATTTCCAAAAATCCTTGAACATATGCGGTTTATACGACGGGATTCTTCAAAAAATACCGCGATTTAGTTAGATAAGTTGCAAAGGCAACTAGAGTTTGTTTAAGACTTAATGGGTGAAAAGCTAAAATACCTTCTCAAAACAAGATTTGATCATTGGCAAGATCGGACTGGAAATGGATCTCCTATTGCAACTGTACATTGATCAGAGATCACAACATGCCCTGATCACATTGCATGACTGAATAATAGCCTCTTCGCTGATCAAAAGCGAGGGGGCTATTCTCATACAATGTGGAGCGAACAGGAACCAGTCAGTGAATACACCTCTTTCAATACAAGCATCAATGATCTTTTTATTCTCTTCGAAAGATTCGAATACCACCGACATCAACAATCCACTCCGGCGTATTTCTTTTATTTTAGGATGATGTAAATGCCCGGCAAACAGCGCTGATTTCTTTTCGACCTCCCCGATTGCATTTCCGGCCAATAATACTTTCATAGAAGCAAGACCTGCGGCGCAACAAACAGGGTGCCCACCGAATGTGGTAATATGCCCCAGTATGGGATCATGCATCAGTGAACTCATCTTCTCATGAGACGCTATGAAAGCCCCTAAAGGCATACCTCCGCCCAGCGCTTTACCCAGTAATAAAATATCAGGAACGATATCGTACTGTTCAAATGCCCACAAAGATCCGGTTCTGCCAAAGCCTGCCTGGATCTCGTCCAATACCAGCAGTGCCCCTTTCTCAGTACATCTTGTCCTGAGTGCCTGCATCCAGTCTTTGGATGGTAGGTTGACTCCTTTTTCGGCCTGTACGGTTTCAGCGATCACCATGGCGGTATTATCGGTTATGCGCTCCAGTGATTCCCTGGAACCATAGTTTTCGTGATCAACTCCCGGTAACAATGGCCGATAGGCGTTTCTCCAATATTCATCACCCATTACGCTCAATGCGCCCTGGGTAGAGCCATGATAAGAATCTTTAAACGCCAGGATGCCAGTTCTTCCCGTGACGCGTTTCGCCAGTTTCATAGCCCCTTCAGTGGCCTCCGCACCGGAATTGGTGAAATAAACTGAATCCAGGGAAGATGGGAGGTTTTGGACCAGCATGCCTGCATATTCAACCTGCGGCGACTCGATCAGTTCACCATAGACCATCAGGTGCAGGTATTGATCTGCCTGATTTTTAATGGCTTCCACCACTTTCGGATGCCTGTGCCCGATATTACAAACGCTGATGCCCCCGATCAGGTCGATATACTGCCTGCCGTTTTTGTCCCACATGTATGATCCTTCCGCCTTAACGATCTCCAATGCCAGGGGGGCCGGCGAAGTTTGGGCAACGTGTTTCAGGAATAACTCTCTGTGCGTCATGAAATTTCGGATTCCGGATTGCGGATTCCGGATTCAAAATTAACAATTCGGAATCCGTAATCCGGAATTCGGAATAGCGATTAGTAAATTAGCCTAACAAATTAATAGTTATGGCAACGATTCTTCCCGTCAAAGGTGTATTCCCGGTATTTGGAAATGAATGCTTTATAGCGCCAAACGCTACCATAGTGGGCGATGTAGTGATGGGTGATCACTGCTCTGTCTGGTTCAACGCTGTGGTCAGAGGCGACGTAAATGCCATCAGAATAGGCGATAAAGTCAATATCCAGGACGGAGTTATTATTCATTGTACATACGAAAAGACGCGCGCCATCGTTGGTAATAGTGTAAGCATTGGTCATCTCGCGATCATTCATGGCTGTACCATCCATGATAACGTTCTGATCGGTATGGGAGCCATTGTGATGGACAACGCCGTAATAGGCAGTAATTCCATCATTGCAGCGGGAGCCGTGGTGCTCGAAGGCACTGTGGTTGAACCAGGTAGCATCTATGCCGGGGTACCGGCGAAAAAAGTGAAGTCGATCTCTAAAGAGCTGATAGAAGGAGAGATCAACCGGATCGCAGACAATTACATTACCTACAGCAGTTGGTTCAAAGAAACCTGACTGTCCAAATCCAGATCCCTGTTTAAACCAAATGATCAAACAATCGTTAATATCTATGAGAAACTTATTTTTAAAGGCAGCGCTGTCCCTTTTTGTTGTGTCTATGTTTTGTAGTTGTTCGCAGAAATCGGGATGCCCTAGTAACGGGAAAAATGTGGGCGCAGAACGCCTGATAAGCGGTGATAAAGTACCAAAGGCGAAGAAATTCAAAGCCTGAAAACGTATAAAACAAAACACCATGGACCTTACCCTTCGAAATGACTATGGCTGCACCGAAGCCGTCATCGCAGAAAACTGCGGATTCGACAAATTTTACAAGGTGGCTGATCTTCTGGTTGAAAAGATCAAGATCAAATTCACCAATAAGATCGACGATTCCGATACCTCCTACTGGGATTTCATTTTCAAGGGCCATAAGCTCACCCTGCACTATAATATCTACGACGGAGTATCCATCTTCCCACGCAACTGGAAAGAAGCGGTAAGAAGAGATAATGATGCGGTTAAAGAACTCGCTGATATTCTAAAAAGCGTCTAATTTAAATAGAGAGATAGAGAGTTAGGGAGATAGAAAGAAAAGGCTTTCTATTTCCCTAACTCTCTATCTTTCTATCTAAACTAGTAATTTCTTTCTTCAATACTATCCAGAATAGTGCAATAGCTGACATACCGATCAATGCTGATCACCTCTTGTTGCACCGCCTCTTTGATCGCGCAACCCGGCTCGTCCATATGTAAACAATTGTTGAACTGGCATTCCTGTATCAGGTCCCGCATTTCCGGAAAATAATGGGATAGTTCCTGCTTGCTGATGTCCACCAGCCCAAACTCCCTGATCCCCGGAGTATCAATGATCTGGCCCCCGCCCGGCAGATCGTACATCTCAGCAAATGTAGTAGTATGCAACCCCTTTCCGCTCCAGCCGCTCACATCCTTGGTTTTCAATTGAAGGTCAGGCAGGAGGATATTTATGAAAGATGATTTACCAACACCAGAATGTCCGCTGATCAGGCTTACTTTATTATGTAACAACTCTTTCACTTCATCCACGCCTTCACCATTTTTCACACTCATCAATACCACATGGTAACCCACGGCTTCATACATCGCTTTCAGGTCCTGGAATTTACTCTTCTCTTTGTCGCGGTATAGATCTGATTTATTGAAAAGAAGAATGGCAGGAATATGAAACGATTCACAGGCCACCAGGAACCTGTCCAGAAATCCCTGCGAAGTACGTGGCTCTTTTAATGTTGCTACCAACAAACACTGGTCAATATTTGCGGCAACAATATGATGATGCATTTTATGGGATGGTGAGCGCCTGTTGATGTAATTCTTACGCTCGTAGATCTCTGTAATCATTACAGACTGCTCCAACTCATTTTCATGCTCGATATTCACTATATCCCCAACTGCTATCGGATTGGTTGACGTGATCTCATCGATCTTGAATATACCCTTGATCCTTGCCTGGTATATCTTATCATCTTCCCCTTTGACAACATACCAGGAACCGGTAGACTTATACACTAAAGCAATCATTTATTGAATGTGATAAATGTGATCAATGTGGTGAATGTGATGAATGAATGTGGACAATGTGATAAATGTCTGACATGTGAAATTACCACATTCCCACATTCATTACCCACATTCACCACATTAATCACATTCATCACATTCCAGAAATTTCCCTACGGGAATTTTCTGAACACCGTGTATCTCAGCCAAACTTCAAGCAGAATAAATAACAGCGCCGCAAGCGCAAACGGGTAGAACTTCTCGGTATATCTCTTTGTAGTATTGATCTCGATCTTTGTTTTTTCCAGCTTATCGATCTCACCATAAATATTTTTCAGGCCCTGGTTATCCCTGGCCCGGAAATACTTCCCGCCCGTTTCATTGGCAATTTCGGTAAGCAGCTTTTCATCAATGTTCACCTTCTCCTGCTGCATGATGATCCCCCCGCCTGGCGTTTGAACCGGAGTAGGTGCAAATCCCTCGGTTCCTACCCCTATGGTATAAACCCTTATCCCCAGCACCTTAGCGATCTCTTTTGCCGTTCTGGGATCGATCAGACCGCCGTTATTCTCACCATCTGTAAGGAGCACTACAACTTTTGCTTTGGTTTCACTGGTCTTCAGTCTGTCCACACTGGTGGCTAGTCCTGAACCTATTGCCGTACCATCCACCATAAATCCTCCCCGGATATTGAAGATCTGCGAAGTCAGCATCCGGTGATCAGTGGTAATTGGACATTGCGTAAAACTTTCGCCGGCAAATACCACCAATCCAATGCGGTCTGTAGGACGCATACTCACAAAATCCGCCGCCACCTGCTTTGCTGCCTCCAACCGGTTGGGAGTAAGATCCTGGGCCAGCATACTTCCACTCACATCAATGCATAAAACCACATCAATGCCCTGGCCTTCTGTTTTCCTCTCTTCAAATGCATTCTGCGGCCGGGCAAGTGCTACAATAAGACATGCGATCGCAAGCAGCCTGAACACCAGCATACTATGCCTCAGCGTTCTTTTCCACGACGCTGTATTATGAAAACTTTTCAAGGAAGACACCTGCATGGATGCCTGCTGACGAAGCATCCTGCTGATATACCACCCACCCAAAATGGGTACAATCAGCAACAGGAATAACAGTTGCGGATAAGCGAATTCTATATCATTAAAATAACTTGTGATCACCTTATCGTTTTTGCCTGTTTATCTCATCAATTCCCAACCTGATCCTTTCCCATGAATCTCCTGACTCCTGTATACCTGAACCGTACCTGGCAAATTTTACCGCATCAGAGATCCTGAATACTTCTGCCACAGAAGAGAATGTTGCAGGTGCAAGCATCTCTTTAGTGCCGAGCATCAACTCATCTGTTGTGTACTGCATGGCTGGCTTCCCTGTTACCCTCGAAAGATAAAGCCGGAAGACGTCGTACAGCTTGGAATAATACAATTTCATTTCACCTTTCTGATCGGCTCCTTCTTTCTTCAGTTTCTTTAATTCCTCCATCGCCTCTTCATAGGCAGTGGCTCTGCTGACTGTTGGGGCAACCTTGGGTCTTTCCTTCCTGCGCTTCCACCAGTAATAGGCCAGCACTGCTATCAACACAACACCCAACAGCGCTATCAATATCCTCTTCCAGTCTATTCCTGTATCCTGAACTTCTCTGATCTCCTTGATATCATTATAGTCATTGCCCCGTAAAGGCACATTCATTACGTTGATCCTGGTAGAATCAGATCTGACATTTTTCCCGTTCACACGAAACGTCATGGCGGGTATACTCCACTGCCCGGTTTCAAATCCGGTCATGGTCAGCACCTGGGTATAACGCATCTGATCACCGGTGCGCACACTGTCCAGTTTACTCTTCCTGATCACTTCCATATGGTTGATCGAATCGGGGAGGACGGGAAATACCACCGCACCCTTTGAACCTGCATCCAGTGTAATGGTCAGTTCAAACTGTTCCCCAAGTAATATACGGTCTCGACTAACCGAAATTTTCGCCTGTTGCGCGAACAGCGGCAAATAAAAGAACAGGCCTGTGAGCACCGATATGATGAGTTTCCTGGCATCCATATTATTTCCGCTGGGCAAAGAATTTTTGTAACACTTTCACATAGTCCTCGTCCGTTCTGATGTAGAGCAGGTTGGCGCCGGCCCTTTTAAAACTGTTACGGCAGGCTTCTTCATTCTGGTTGAACTGCATGGCATAATTATACTGCACTGTGGAATCATCGGTGTCTATCCATTCGGTCATACCTGTTTCAGCATCTTCCACCTGCACCAGCCCGATCTTCGGCAGCTGCATATCCATCTTATCGTAGACCTTGATACCGATCACATCATGTTTGTTGCCGGCAACACGCAG
This sequence comes from Chitinophagaceae bacterium, assembly GCA_035298945.1. Classification (GTDB taxonomy): domain Bacteria; phylum Bacteroidota; class Bacteroidia; order Chitinophagales; family Chitinophagaceae; genus Pollutibacter. The sequence goes on from DATGXN010000167.1 coordinate 24,794, forward strand.
GGGATCATCATATTTGTCCGTCATGAAATCACTAAGGATAAATGCAATACTTTTCTGCTTGACCGTGCTGGTGAAAAACCTGACCGCAGAGTTCATGTCGGTTCCACGTCCTTTGGGCTCTATGGTCAGAAGTTCACGCACGATATAAAGAACATGTTCCCTGCCTTTCTTTGGAGGGATGTAGAATTCGATCTTGTCGCTGAAAAAGATCACACCCACTTTATCGTTGTTATTGACAGCTGCAAATGCAAGCACTGCACAAACCTCAGTGATCAGGTCTTTCTTGGACGAATTCACGGTGCCGAACAGGGAACTGGCACTGATATCCACCAGCAACATCATGGTGAGTTCTCTTTCCTCTTCAAACAGCTTACTGTATGGATGGCCGAACCTGGCGGATACGTTCCAGTCTATGAACCTGGTATCGTCACCATGCTGGTACTCACGGACTTCCTTGAACAGCATCCCACGGCCCTTGAACGCACTATGATATTCGCCCGTGAACAGGTGGCTTGTCAGTTTCTTGCTTTTGATCTCAAGCTCTCTGACCTTTTTTAATATTTCAGCAGTGGTGAGCATCAGGGTACCTGCACATTTCTGAGGATCTCATCAACAATGAATTCACTGTTCACGTTCTCAGCTTCGGCTTCATATGTAAGTCCGATACGATGACGCATCACATCTT
>DATGXN010000168.1:0-8008 GCA_035298945.1 Chitinophagaceae bacterium
ATTCGCCGGGCAAAACCGGAGGGATCTTCGAATAATCGGCGCGGTTAACGAATCGGAACTCCATGCCTAAACTGCCGGCTTCACGAAGGGTTTCTGAAGGAGTGGCGCTTCTTTCTCCCCGGATATAGCCTACTGAGCCTAGGCCACAAGCCCTGGCGGCAAGAGCGGTGGCAACTATATGATTTGACCAGGCGCCCCCGGACGTGACGATGTTGGTATGTTTTTTTTGAATGGCATCGAGCAGGTAATATTTTAGTTTGAAGAATTTATTACCTGAACAGATCGGGTGGATCAGGTCTGTTCTGAGCATGTCCCATATTATAGAACCGTCATCATAGAGGGTATTTTCAACCGTTTCAGTAATGATCCGTTCTTTTGCCAGGTCTTCAAACCAGGCCAAATGATGCCCGGACCGATTTAAATCCATTAATGATTAGATTTGCACTCCAAAATTGATAATAAGTTAGCATGAAACCAACCCTTTTGATACTGGCAGCCGGAATGGCCTCCCGATACGGAGGAATGAAACAGATTGAAGAATTTGGACCTTCAGGAGAGACCATTATGGATTATTCCATCTATGACGCCATCAGGGCGGGTTTCGGGAAGGTGGTGTTCATAATTCGCGAAGAGTTTGCTGATAATTTCAAATCGATTTTTGAGCCCAAGCTGGCTGGCAAGGTTGAGACCGGCTACGTTTACCAGGAGCTGGCTTCTTTTACGGGAGGCATGGAAATTCCTGCAGACCGCACCAAGCCCTGGGGTACAGCCCATGCGGTGCTTTGCGCCAAGGATGCGGTAAAGGAACCTTTCGCGGTGATCAATGCAGATGATTTTTATGGCAGGGATGCTTTTGAGAAAGCGGCAAAATTCCTTACCAGTGAATGTGACAACAGTACCTGGTCCATCATCGGTTACGAGTTACTCAATACTTTGTCTGAGCACGGCACCGTGAACAGGGGTGTATGCCAGGTGGATGACCGGGGCAACCTGGCTTCCATTGTGGAGCGCCTGAATATCAGTGACCAGGGAGGTAGGATCATCTGCGAAGATACCCATGAGCCCAGGGAGATCTCCCGCGACTCCAAAGTGTCAATGAATTTCTGGTGTTTTTCACCCTATGTTTTTGAATTCTCCGAAGGGTTGTTCCACGAGTTTTTGGACAAGAATATATCAGTTCCCAAGTCTGAGTTCTTTATCCCGCTGGTGGCTGACGAATACATCCGGCAGGGTGAAGGGGTGATCAGGGTAATACCCACTTCTTCTTCCTGGTTCGGGGTCACCTATAAGCAGGACGCGCCCGCTGTTAAGGCAGCTATTGACCAGTTAGTCAGTTCGGGTGAATATCCGGGCGGACTGTGGTAGCAGGTTGCAGGTTCCGGGTTGCAGAAAAAATACGCATAAAAAAAACGAGGCAGGATTATTCCGGCCTCGTTTTTTTATTTAGATAAGTTGTTATAACTGCTTACTAATCACTGCTTACTGCTCACTGTATTAAAGTACTACTTTAACCATAAATACGCAGTCTTCAATCCTTTTCACCTGTTGTACTCTTTCCATTCCACGCATGGATGAAGCAGAAGGCACCTTAAGATTAGTAGTTGTATCGGCTTCTTCCAGCTCTTCAATTGTTTTGAGGATGTGCTTGGATTTGATGGCAAATACCACACCTTCAGCGGTTGTCTGACGGGCATTGAGTATACCGATCACCTCACCGTTCTTGTTCAGAACGGGTCCTCCGGAGTTACCGGGGTTGGCTGATATCGTGATCTGGCTGGACATGGTATCACCCTGCAGGCCAGACATGGCACTCAGGTAGCCTTCGCCGTAAACGATCTCATCTTTGGGGAAGCCGAGGGTGAACACAGGTTCAGCCAGGTCGGTGGATGATTTCCTGAAACCGTAGGGCAAACTGCTTAGCGGGTGGAAATCTTCATCCTCTATTTTCAATATGGCCAGGTCTCTTTTAGAGTCAGTATATACGATCCTGGCGCGGAGATCCTGTCCCTTGGAATTCTGTACGAACACCTGTGAGGCATTGGCTACAACGTGGGCAGAGGTCAGCAGGTAGCCTTTAGGATCCACCAGGAAGCTGGTACCACCGAAGGTCACAGAGGCATTAGGGTCGATCTTCTTCTTCACATCGTTCAACTGTACATCCTGGCTGTTGGTACGCACTTCCAGTTTATTGACCTTTCTCCTCAGTTCTTCAATATCCTTAATGGGGGCTTTGGGTGAGAAAAACAGGGTAAGACCACTGATGGCCAGGGCGGTAACGCCTGCGATTGAGGCAGCAACAGCAATGGTTCTGCGGTATTTCTCCCAGAACTGCACGATACGGCCTTTTTCAGCAGGCTGGTATTCGCTGATCTCCCCACTTTCCTTCATGGTGTGGTGTACATCATAAAGGTTAGCCTTGAAGCGCTTCACAGTAGCATAGCGGCTTAATTCTTCAACAAAGAAATGATGTTCAACAACGAATTGGTCAACTTCTGGGTTCGTTTTACGTAACTCTTCAAAGTTGGCCCTTTCCTGGTCGTTCATTTCACCCCTCAGGTAGCGTTCAGCGGCATCCAGTAAAAGGATCTGGTCCATTTATATCCCGTTTTTATATTGAGCAAAGAATAATTTCTTCAATCTCATAAGGCACTTGTACTTCTGGTTCTTGGCATTGTCTGAGTTCGTATACCCGAAATAGGAGGAAATTTCCTGCATATTCTTATTATGGATATAGAACGCTTCCAACAAACTTTTACACGGCTCCCCGATCTTTCCCAACGCACTTCTCATGATCCCGTATTGCCGGTCCAGCTTTTCGTGCACTTCAACATCATCTTCTACGGGCACTATTTCCTCAAAATTGTCTACCGGCGTCTCAAATCTCCTGTTGCTCTGCAGTCTTTTGAGCCAGAGGCGCCTGGAAACGGAGTAAATATAGGTCCGGATCTGGCAGTTCAGCTCGAAAGCCTCTGATTTAGAGTTCTGGTATAGAACGATGAGCGCTTCCTGAAATATGTCCCTGGCATCATCTTCAGATCCATTGTTATTGATAATCAACTGCTGAATCAGCTTATAATTATCCTGGTAAATGGTTTCGATGGCCGATTTATCGTTTTTTGCCAGTCTTTTGAGCAGTTCTGCTTCTTTGAAATATTTGCTCACCTGCGGATATTAATACTTTATTAAGGCTTTTTGTAACCCAAAGCAACGAAAAAAAAAATTTAAAAAACCGAGGTTACCTTTTTATATCAATTGGTATTAATCATCACATACATTCAATCACTACCAAAAAAATCAAATCGAATGAAAAAGGTTTTCGCAATCCTGGCTATCGCAGCCCTCGCATCATGCGGTGGATCTACTGAATCAACTGAAGCTACTGCTGACACTGCTGCTGCTACAACTGTAGATACAGTTGCTGCTCCTGCTGTTGTTGACTCTGCTGCTGCTGTTGTTGATTCTGCTGCTAAAGCTGCAGTTGACACTCTGAAGAAGTAAGAATTTTTATATGGCAAGCAATCGTTGAGGCCGTTCCGTTTCTACGGGATGGCTTTTTTTTGATTGACAAAAGCCGTATTCGGGGGGAATGTGTAAATGTTAAAAACATTAACACATTCCCTTTCTGTTTTTTACCCTACCTCCAAGGTCCCCACCTCCAAGGTCCCGACCTTGGAGGTGGGGACCTTGGAGGTAGAATAAAAAAAGTCCCGCCGAAGCGGGACTGCAAGCAATCAAATTGGGGCCTTTCAAGAAAACTAGTCTAATACATTGTAGATCAGGGCAGGTACCGATTTGTTTTTCAAGGTCACTTCTCCAAGGCTTTCACAACTGAACCTGTCTCTGATCAACTGGTATGTATGGTTATTGACAATGATCTGATTGGGCTTGGCTGCCGACTGCAACCGCTGGGCCGTATTCACAACATCCCCGATCACCGTATAGTCAAAACGGCGTAAACTGGCTGATCCGATATTGCCGGAGATCAGGTCCCCGGTATTCAGGCCAATGGATACTTTGGGCAGGAAATTCATTTCGTCTTCTTTTCCCAGGGCATCGATCTGCCTCCTGATTGCCAAACTCGCCTCAACAGCCCTGTCCAGGCAGTTTTCACCCCTGAACACCGCCATCACCGCATCACCCATGAACTTGTCCACATGACCGGCCTGGTTGATGATCTCTTTGACTATGATGTCGAAATATTTATTCAGCATTTCCACCACCTCGTTCACCGGTTGGGTTTCGGCGATGGAAGTGAAGCCTACAATATCTACAAATACCACGGTGGCATTGATATGCTCATTGCGGGTCACAGAATCTTCAAAATTTGAAGTATTCATATAATCAAGCACCGCTTCGTCCACATACATCTTAAGAATATTGTTCTCTTTGATGGCATTGAGGGTTTCACGGATCTGCTTGACGTGGGCCAGGGTTTTGCCCATGGTCAGCTCAAGGTCGTTAAAATCAACAGGCTTTAGCAGGAAGTCAAAGGCCCCGCGGTTCATGGCAGACCTGATATTCTCCATGTCTCCATAAGCTGAAATGATCACGGCCTTGATCAGGGGACTGGTTTCGTGTAACCTTGACAGTAAGGTAAGCCCGTCCATTTCAGGCATATTGATGTCACTGAGTACAATATCAATGTCCGGATGCTCCTGGATTCTTTCCAGGGCCTGCTTGCCATTCATGGCAAATACAAACTCATACTGGTGCTCACGGATCTGCTTCCTGAATTTCTGTTTGATCAAAAACTCAAGATCCGCCTCATCATCCGCAACTAATATCTTCGCCATTAGTTCAATTTAAGTTTTTCCTTGAGAATATTAAAATCAAGGGGTTTTGTGAGGAAATCGTCCGCTCCCAGTTCCATGGCTTTATTGAAGTTCTCGGCATCTCCGTATGCAGTGATCATCATAACTACGGGAGGGGGATTCTCATAACGCTCTTTGATGTGATGCAGCAGTTCCAGGCCACTCATCCCCGGCATATTGATATCTGACAGGATCAACACAGCTTCGTGATGATGGTTGCTCAGATAGGTCAGTGCCTCCTCTCCCGAAAAAGCAAATGCGAGTTCCACCGCACCCTGGCGGAGTTCCCTGCGGAACCGCTGTTCAAAAAGCATTTGGATGTCTCTTTCATCGTCAACAACAAGTATTTTCATATCATGTCTTTTAAATTTAATTGGCTATTGACCAATTCGCTGATCAGTCAATTAGTTAATCTCACACTGGCAATTTGATCACAAACTCCGTGAATTCCCCTTCTTTAGACAACATCTTCAGTTCTCCGCCATGACCCTGGGTGATGATGTCGTAACTTAACGACAAACCCAGTCCTGTTCCCTTGCCGGTGGGCTTGGTAGTAAAGAATGGCTGAAAGATCTTATCCTTGACTGCATCTGGAATTCCATTGCCGTTGTCTCTCACCGTAACATATACCCATTTCTTACCCTTATCTACCAACCTGGTGTTTACGCGAATGGTAGGTGAATAATCAGGTATACCCGAATTCTTTTTTTCATTGACAGCATAAAACGCATTGTTCAGGATATTCAATAATGCCCTGCCTATATCCTGGGGTAAGAGGGGTACCTTGGTAATGGCCGGATCAAGATGCACGTCAATGGTGGCATTGAAATTCTTGTCTTTTGCCCTCAATCCATGGTAGCTCAGCCTGACATACTCATCCACCATTTCATTCAGGTCCACCGGTTCTTTCTGGCCAGTTCCTTTTCTTGAATGCTGCAGCATACCCTTCACAATGCTGTCCGCACGCTTACCGTGAAAATTGATCTTGTCCTGGTTTTGGCGGATATTATTGACCAGGCTGATAAGATGGGTTTTATCGGCTTCGCTCAACTGCATTTTCTCCAGGTCTTCTTTCATTTCTTCAGCCAGTTCCTGGTTGACTTCCGAAAAATTATTGACGAAGTTGAGCGGATTCTGTATCTCATGGGCAATCCCGGCTGTCAGTTCTCCGAGGGAAGCCATTTTTTCAGCATGGATCAGCTGGTCCTGCGTGGCCTTGAGGTGCTCCACCGCCAGTTGAAGTTCTTCTTTCTGTAGCAATAATTCTTTCGTTCTTTCTGCAACCAGCACTTCCAGTTCGGCTTTTTTCTCTTCAGCCAACTGCTTCATTTTCTCTTCCTCTTCACGCTTCTGTGTTTCAGTACGAAGGGCTTTATTCTGCTTATTGGCAATGATCAGCATGGCCACCATCCAGATGATGGCAAAGGCAGATGCCGCATCAACATAGGTTTCCACAGCATCTTCCCATGATTCAGGAAGCATGGTGGTGATGTGTTTTAAGATGCTTAATATGATGAAAGGGATATAGGCATACATGATGTTCCTGTATGGCTTTAATTCTTCCCTGTTATAAACAATGTAAATGGACAGGATCAGGAGGGCATCGATCACCAGCCTGACGATCTCTTCGATGGGACCAACATTGGTGAGTACGAATAAAACAGCAACCACAACAATGCTTTTCTTCAAAAGCTCCTGGAGGTCGGGCAATTGCTTGCTCCGGATCAGTTGTTTCCTGATCTGGGCAATGATGATGATAAGCAGTACAGCTGATAATTGCATTCCTTAATCGGGATTCATTTTTTCTGTTCGTTCTTCAATCCTTTGATGATGATCTCGCCTGTGCCGTTTGGATCACAGGGATAACCGAAATCCTTTTTTACCCTTTGAGGATTATTAATGGCGGCATAGAATTCGTCAATGAATTTTAAACATGATTTTTTCGATCCAGCAGTAAGATACGGTGCAGTTTCAAATAAAGAATACACCTGGTCTTTCAGCTTGTTGAAAAGTGCAAAACTCGGTGAATACTGGTTGAGATCGGTCAGGCAATATCCCCGGTAACGCCTTTCTGTTACCGAAGCAAGTTGTAATTGCTCTGCCGGGTGGGCATAAGAAGCATTCACCAGCCCTGAATGGTCAAAATCATATGGCACCGTGAAAGGAGTAGCCAGACTGTCTTGCGCGATCAGCTTCACATTCTGCTGGTATTCCACAGACCAGTCGGTATTCCCGATCATGTATTCAAACACGGCCATGGTGATGAAAGTATTGGGCTCGGTCAATACCGGATTAAGGTTTTTTTCAACCGACACCAGGTTATTTCTCCTGGCCATCTGACTTTCTTCTTCCAGTAGTATGGAATAGAATGGCTCGGGGTTCTTTTTCCTGTCAGGATCTTCGAATGTCAGTTTCACCAGCCTGGCCCGGAAGCTTTTTGGCGTTACCAGGTTATAGATCCGATAAGCCATATATTCCTTCACTACATAGTCGTCTGACTTACAAGGCACCACCAGTTTCAGTTTTTGCTGTTCACCGAACAGGGTATTTTCTTTTGCCCTGGCATCATTAAATATGAGGAGGATGGGAGGATAGATGCAGTCGCCCATTTTACGACGGAAGTTCCCACGCGTCCTGGTTGAAACGGGGATCTTTATTTCTGCATTCCCGTTGCTATAACTTAGCGTAAGTGGATGTTCTTTCGGGAGATCAGCCCTGTCGTTCACGAGACTTTTATAATCGCCGGTCAATTTGACAACAAGAACAGTGTCTGAGTCGAACAGGCCTGATTGTGCCCATCCGCTCAAAGGCAGAAAAAAAAGGAGGTGTAAGAGGATCTTTTTCATCGGTATTACCCTCAAAATTTACACATAATTCGGCTATTTGAAGCAACAAAATGGATGTTTAGTAATTGAATGCCATAACTTTCACTCCTTGTCCTGTTCATATTCGAAAACTATTTTATGGAAGGTATTTTCAGCAGGTTCAACCTGGCTGGTGAAAAGGAAAACGACGAAACTGTGATCGCCCGTGTTGAAGAAGGGATCGTTTTCCGGGGAACCAATCTTTACATCCTGATCTTCGCCATTTTTGTGGCTTCACTGGGGTTGAATGTTAACTCCACTGCCGTGATCATCGGAGCCATGCTGATCTCGCCGTTGATGGGCCCCATCATGGGCATAGGCCTGGGCATGGCG
>DATGXN010000169.1:0-1503 GCA_035298945.1 Chitinophagaceae bacterium
ATAGCAATATTCGCAAACCTCATCAGGGTTTGGATCAATTGGGCCTTCATAAGTACCAATGAACACATGATCGAATTCATGTTCGGTAAGCCCATTGTCAAAGGCAGCCTTATAGGTAAATGAAAATGCGTCACGTATCTCTGGTTTGATACCCAGTTCTTCAAATGTGCGGCGGGATGCAGCCTGGAGATTTGTTTCGCCCGGTCTGGGATGGCTGCAGCATGCGTTGGTCCAGAGGCCCCCGCTATGGTATTTGGTCAATGCCCGTTTCTGGAGCAACATCTCTCCTTTTGTATTGAACAGAAAAACGGAAAAAGCACGATGCAATAAGGCTTTCTCGTGAGCTTCCATCTTCTCCATCACTCCGAGCTCAACATCGTTTTCGTCAACTAAAATCACCTGTTCCATATATATTTAACACAGAGACACAGAGAGGGACACAGAGACGCAGAGGATCTCCGTGTCTCTGCGTCCCTCTCTGCGTCTCTTTTATAGTATATTTAACTGCGTCCTGATCACCGCCTTAGCTGCTACCCATGCCTTAGCATAATTGGGTATCCTGATCCTTTCTTCAAGTATCCGGCTGGGGCACATTTGTTTGATCTTTCTGAAAAGGCTGAGATAATATTTATATGCCACGTAAACACCAAACCTGGCTTTGAGGGGAAGTTTGACTATGCCTTCATAAGCATGACGGAAATCCCTGGCAATATCCTCTTCGATCTCCGCCTTCATCCTGGGTGTGAAATTGGAGAAATCAACGCCCGGGAAATACATCCGGTTCAGCGTATGGTAATCAGCCTTAACATCACGAAGGAAATTCACCTTCTGGAAAGCCGCACCCAATGAACGGGCATGAGGCATCAGTTCATCGTACTGGTCTTGCTTGCCTTCGCAAAATACATAGAGGCACATCAGGCCCACCACTTCCGCACTGCCATAGATGTATTCCTCATATCCTGCCTGATCGTATTCCTGCTTCGACAGGTCAAATTCCATGCTTTTGAAAAAAGCTTCGATCAGATTATGATCGATATTGTATTTATTGACCGTGAGTTGGAAACTGTGAAGAATGGGATTAAGACTGATCCCCTGCTCTATGGCCTGGTAGGTTTCAGTCTTGAACCTCGCCAGCAGATCCTCTTTGGCGTGGTCATGAAATGTGTCAACGATCTCATCGGCAAACCTGACGAAGCCATATATATTATAAATAGGAGTCCTCAGATCGGCATGCAACATCCTGATGGCACTGCTGAACGAGGTGCTGTATCGCTCAGTAGTTATTTTACTGCATTCCTGGCTGACTTCGTGAAACAGGCTTATCATTCGTTGGTTTTTGTCGTTCCCTTGCCGTAAATCTAAAAAAAAAGAGATACGAGAGCTAATTTTGATTAATCGGTTTGTCCTAAAAAACAATTTAACTTAAAAAGAGTTCAGTTGCCGAAATGCTTTATCACCTGGTCCGCCACCACTTCCCCACTGATCAGGCTGGGCGGCACCCCT
>DATGXN010000170.1:0-18695 GCA_035298945.1 Chitinophagaceae bacterium
AGAAACGACAATTCAAAGGCAGAACCTATCTCAGCCCAATGAATCAAATTGATTGGGATGATGAGCCAACAATTTATCAGGCAGCAAGTATTGCACACGGACATTTGCTTCATTTTAAGCAGGAATGGTTGCCTGATGGCTATTCAATTGGTGATATTTTATATTCCCTTCCCCTCGCCCCGGGTCAGAAAAAACAGATCGCCGTACTGGATTGGGAGAGAAGGGAAAGTGCAGCCAACTCACAGCAACTGGATTATGAAGAAACTTTGAACAATTCGCTGGTACGCGACCGGGATATTAATGAAGTGGTCAATGCCACTTTGAATGAGAATATTCGAGCCAGTTCAAAAGCAACTACTTCCGGCTTTGGCTTTGGATGGGGAAGCGCGGTTATGGGCATATTTAACGGGGGTAGTTATGGAGGGCTAATGGGAATCAGTGGTGGGAAAAGTTCGTCTGGCTCAAATGCAAATCAAACCGCACATAGAGATAGTACCGCCAGTAGCTTACAAAGTATAAGCGACCGTACAACACAGGCTTCAAGTTTTGTAAGGTCGCAGCGTTCAACAGTGATTCAAACCGTAAGCCAGGGCGAGAGAGTACAGGCAACGGCAGAATCGGTAGCTAATTACAACCATTGCCATGCCATAACCATCCAATATTTTGAAGTACTTCGGCATTTTCAGATCAGGACCCGGTTGTCAGGTGTACAAGAGTGTCTGTTTGTGCCTTTACAGATCAGTTCTTTCAATTTGGAGAAATGTCAACGGTGGCGGACAACGCTCGAAAAATTTCTTTTCAAACCCAAATTATTATCTGCATTCGACGCTATTAACAGGCTACTTCATGAAAAAGAGAATGAAGAGAATTATTATGATAGCATAGGCTTTCCCAGGGTCAACTATGCTGAGCAAAGTATGAAAGTGTATACCGGGGAATTGTATCTGGAGTTCAGTTTTTTCAATACTATGGATGGCCTTATTGATAATGAGACATTCCAGTTTTTTAAAGACCTGTTCAATATTTCCCTTGATCAATTCAAGGACAGGTATATCAGTAGCGACGAACTGTCTGAGATCGTAGGCCCAAGGGCAATCGAATTTCTTCTGAACGCTATTGTGATTGAAACGGATAAGAATGTCAATCTTAATCTGGATTTGAGTTTAATTACCCGGTTTCGCCAAAACGCAACTTTGCATGTCTCTGTTCGCCAATCGGCCAACACGCCTCGTTATGTAGCAAGAAACCAGGTCAATGCCATTAAGATCAGATTTGACAAGTCTAAGATGAACGCGAATGAGATTACACAGATTACGCAGTTTGCCAACAAATACATGAAAATAAGAGTGAGGTCGGGCCATCTAAGATATCAGTCTGCTAATTTTTCAGGTACATTGTTTAATGGCCGAATTGACAATGATCTGTTTGCCGATGAGGATGGTGTTTATCTTCCAACACCGCTGACCAATGATGAATTGAGAAATCCCAGAGGAGAGGATGTGGATGCTGCTAACAATCTGATCCACCACCTGAATGAAAACATGGAGTACTACCATAAGTGTATTTGGTTTGATATGACTCCGGAACGCAGGTATATGCTGCTCGATGGAATTATTGCACCTGGTAAAGCTAATGGCAGGAGTGTGGCTTCGGTGGTAGAAAACAAGCTTATTGGTATTGCCGGTAATAGTCTCATTTTGCCAGTAGCACCGGGTAACCAGCTTGATCCGGGCTATGATACTGAATTTGAGCTGTTCCCTCAATATTATTATGAGCAGGAAGACCCGATTCGTTTGAGTTTGCCAACTAAAGGGGTATATGCAGAAGCGGTAATGGGTAAATGCAATAGTTGTGAAGTGAAAGACGAAAGCAGATTCTGGCGTTGGGAGGAATCACCCATTCCTGACAGTCCGAATACGCAAATACTTCCATTAAATACTGATACACGCAGGGCTGATCCAGGAAACCTTCAGCCCAAAGATTTCCCTAATCCGGTTGTGAATATTCAAAACGGTCCGGCCTTGCCTGATCCCGCAGGCGTACAAGGTATTTTACAATTAATGGGGAAAGGTGATTCGTTCAGAGACCTTACAGGGTTGAATCAGAATCAGCTCAATGCCCTGGCCACATTCCAGAAATCGTTGGACACTGCAATGGCCTTTGGTAAGGAAGCCTCGGAGCTGGCTAAGGCAGCTGCAGCGATGCAAATGGTTGAAGGAGGTAAGAAAAGCGGAACCTTGAGTAATGAAGACGCAAATAAGAAGAGTACTGAGATCATTGATAATTTGCAAAAAGATCCCAATGCCAACAGGTTGCAACAGTCTATCGATCTCATCGATAAAATGAAGAAAGAAGGAAAGATCTCTGAACCAGACGCTGACAGTGTGAAGCAGGCGCTGTTGAAATCCTTCCAGGACAGTAGTAATGCAAAGAGCACTATGGCCAATGAGGAAATCGGTAAACTGGCACAAAAAGCAAAAGAAACCAATAAAGACATTTCCATCAAACGACCTGACGGGGAATCAGTTGAGATAAAGAATCCGGGAGCTGGTACTTCGGGCTCCACTTCGTCCGATAGCCAGGGAATGATTTTGGATATTGTAGGAGGAGGGGGTTCATTGAAATTTCTTCCTACTGGAGCATCTGCACCTGTAGACCCATCTGCAGCCCAATTGAAAGTCATTGTTGACAATGGTGGCTGGGTACCCACTGCGATGAGTGATTATTTGTCTTTAATGTTTGGCGGCAGATTAATTGGGATCAGGACTTTTGCAGGAATATTGCGTCAGCTTTCCATAATGCCGAAAGATTCCATAAGAATTTTAAATCTCGTATGCTATTCTCCAGAGCATACCACTCTCGCCTTCGAAAGAGATTTCATTTATTCTGAGCAGGCCAGTGAAACAAAAGCTGCCAATCCTGACCCTCAGGCCGATATCTATAAGGATGTTGACGCAATTGAATTGATTCAACTCTGTTCGATGAATTCTGTGGAGATATCCGGAAATATTCAAATTAAGTTTGATGACGTTCGGGATACATTTACAGAAGATGCTGAACTAAGACTTTTCTGCATTGGTAATGGAGCGACTGAAGCGTTGGCTCAATCATTGTCGAATCTCTTTCAGATTAAAGTGGTTGCCTTTACTGATGCGAAGATCGCGTTTCAGGTTGAAGAGGCGGGTGGTAGCTTGTCGAAGAAAATTCTGGTAACACCTCGATTTAGTACCGGTGGACCATTTGTATTTGACAACTTTGCGCAAATGGTATCAGAGGATGCTGCGAAAACAGGAAGATTTGTCGCAAATCCCAGAAGGTAATAGTATCGGTTTGGTAAGTTGAAAAATATCATATGCCAGCTACATCTGTTTTTCTCCAACTCACTGCGCAAAAAATAGGTGAGATAAAGGGTCCGGTTCGAATGAGTGGACGTGATAATTCTATTAAACTCATAGCAATAAAACATGAGATCATCAGTCCAAGAGATATTACGACCGGACTTTCCACTGGCAAAAGGCAGCATCATCCGTTCATCATTACCAAAGAGGTAGATAAAACAACGCCAATACTGAACCAGATATTAGTGGAGAATTTATCAATATCCTTAGCTACCCTCATTTTCTTTGGTACTGATACCGGCAGTTTTATGAATCCGAATGCAGAAGCTGAAGTTTACAGAATTATTTTGCGAAATGCGTCTGTTTCAAGGATCGAACTGACTCTCCCAGAAAAGGCAGACAATGAAAGAACAAGTGCCGTATTAATTGAATCCATATCGCTTTCATATAATCAAATTGAATGGATATGGAAGAACGGAGGGATTACTGCTTCTGACAAATTGAATAATAATGCTTGAACTAGGCCAATACGTTACCTCCTTAAAATGTCTTATCATCTGCGGAGGGGCCATATATAGATGGGACCAGTATATCATTCAAACGCATATATACAGTCAATTGTCCGCGATGATGAACCCAATGGTTTAACGTCTCGCTGATGTTATCGACCAGGGGAGAGTCGATCAGGATCTGATCCCCATTTCTCAATACAAAATGTTTGTCCAGGTCTTCCGGGGCAAGGCTCTGAAAGGATTGTTTAACAGTGCTGACGTTCTCATCAAAATATTTTAGCATTTCGTCGGTAGTCTTGGGTTGCTGGTGGTCGAAACTGTGGAAATTGATTTCGCGGGTTTTGATCATGGTGGAAATCCATTTTGGGATCTCAGCAACGAGGACGGTGAGGTATCCCAGTGTCATCGATTTTTCGTGAGGCTTCCAGTCAAAAAGTTTTTCCGGAATTCTTTCCAAACATTTCCGGGTTGCCGGGATCTCTGCTTCAAATTCTGATAAGAATTGACTGATCATATTCTTTTCCATACCCTAAATTTATTTTTTAGTTCCTCAGGGAGAACAGTCGGTCAGGTATACAACTGCAAATAATTGACTTGGGGCTTCTGGGCCATTGCGTGGATATTCCAGCTTGTTTGTTTTATGCATGCCCGGACGCTGGCATTATACCGGCAAACAGATCTTAATTTCTGTAGATGAGCCTTCTTCTGAATTGGCATGGATCTCTCCTCCATAACCTTTAATGATATCATAAGAAATGGAGAGGCCGAGCCCCGAACCATCTCCGGTTGGTTTGGTAGTGAAGAACGGTTGGAATACTTTATCGAGGTTCTGCCTGGGGATGCCCACCCCATTGTCTTTGACAGTGATGTTTACATGGTGATCTGCCAGTTCAGTTTTTACGTGGAGGATGGGTGAATAATCATTGCCATTCAGTTTTCTTTTCTGCTCCATGGCATAGAATGCATTGTTATACAAGTTAAGCATCACCCTGCCCATATCCTGGGGTGTGATGGGGATCTCATGAATTCTTTGATCGTATTCGGTATGAAACTCAGCGGTGAAGTCCTTATCTTTTGCTCTTAACCCCTGGTAACTTATTCGTAGAAATTCATCGGACAATTTATTGATCTCGGTACATTCTTTCCCGGCGGTTCCGGATCTGCTGTGTTGAAGCATTCCTTTCACTATTGAATCAGCCCGTTTACCATGATGGGTCAGCTTGGTGGTGTTTTCGATAAGATTGTCAACAATGGACATAGCTTCTTTATGATTATTGCTGATCATTTCTGTTTTCAGTTCTTCCAACATTTCTCCATTGAGTTCAGAGAAATTGTTGACAAAATTCAATGGGTTCTGGATCTCATGCGCAATGCCGGCGGTAAGCTGACCCAGTGAAGCCATCTTTTCCGATAGGATGAGCTTTGACTGGGTTGACTTGAGCTGGGTTAATGTTTTTTCCAATTCAGCTTTTTGATCGGTAAGAATGGCATTTGTTTTCTGCTTTTCCCGGTTATTATAATACAGAAAACTGAGTACAGTAAGCGCCAAAACAATGACTGCTATAAAGGCAAAAGTCCTGAACTGGCTTTGGGTCTGTATCTTATCAATTCTGAGATTCAACAGATCTTTTTCTTTGGCGTAAACACTGGAATCCTTGTTCTTGTGAAAATCCAATCTCATTTGCTGAAATGATTGTAATGAATCTGCATGTGCTCCTCCAATTGAATCGATTACCGATGAGGCTAATTTCTGGTATTGAAACGCCTTTTTCAGATCATTCATCCTGTAATATGTTTCCGCTATCCCAGAAATGCTTTGCTTTAGTTGATATGGAAATTGTTGTTCACTGGAAATAGCCCTCGTGTCAGAAAAATATTTAAGGGCAAGAGGATATTGTTTGAGTTCCAGGTGAGCATTGGCCAGGCCGAGATTGGTATTGGCAAGCTGGTAAACGATATTGTTTTTGTTCGCAATCACCAGTGCTTTTTCGTAATTGGTAATAGCCTCAGCATATAATTTTTTCTTGTAAAGATTATCACCCAGCGTTGCGTAGATATTTGATTCGATAAAAACTGTTTTTGGATTAATATCTTTCGCTTTGTTCAGGTAATACAAACTTGAATCATAATTACCTTTTTGATAATAGATAGTTGCAATGTTAAAAATATGAGATGCGCCTGCATAAGTGTTTTTTGTGTAGGTCGATAACAAATAGGCCTGTTTATACCAATGCAGAGCCAGATCATCTTCGCCTGGTTGGTTATAATAAATGATGGCAATATTATTTGTTATAGCGGCCTGTCTTACCGTATCCCTGGATTGGATCGCGAGGGCCAAAGCCTGTTTAAAATATTCTTCTGCCCGGTCCTTTTCGTCGAGGTTGATCATGATCAAGCCCAGGTTACCGAGGAGGTTGGACTGGCCTTTTACATCATGGGCTTCCTTGTAAACTCTTAAAGAATTATCCCAATAATCCTGTGCTTTCAAGTATGAGTCTTTATCGAAATAGTACATACCGATCCATTTTAAAGCCAGGGCTTCACCTTTTTTGTACTTCAATGCGATAGCCAGATCTTTCGCTTCTTCTGCATATGCTAATGATGAATCCGGGCGTATGGCCCGATAGAATATGGCCAACTCAATCAAAGTGGAAACGGTATTGGTATCTGCTTTCATCCGCTGTGCTTTTTCTTCTTTCAATAAGGAATCGAGGTTATCCGATTGTGCGATTACGGTTTGGCAGATAAGCAGGATATAAATAAGCAGGATAAGTCGGTTGGAGTTTTTCATTAAACCCTATGATTTGTATGAGGATGTTTAGTGGGCGCATAAAAGTTAAATAAAGTTTGAATCTATTCAAAGCATCTCCGGGTGATGTACGATGCTCAACCCGTGTGGGAAATTTCTTATTGCTGACTGGTTACAGGTTTTGGAACTTGAGTACCTTGGAGGTAGTCATCTTCCACTAACCTTCAAACCTTTATTATGAAATACATCCTTTCTATGGTGATGTTCATATTCATCGCTTGTACAAGTAAGCCAACTGAAAACTCAGTATCTATACCTGACTATAGAAACTCGAAAGCCCCCGAAATGAAGCCTGAGTCTCATAAAGACAAAGACGTGGAAATTTTCAGAATGGTTTTTCTGGGCGATATGTACTCTGCCATCATCTACAGAAAAGACCAGGGGAAGCTGAGAGGGTATCAGGTCTATGTTGAGGCAGACAAGAATTATGACAAAGCTTTTTATACCTGGACCAATGATTCAACCGTGTTGCTAAAATTATTTAGTTCTTCCAGCGATTCATCCAGGAGTTTTTCAATTGGTGGATATGGGACCACCACTTCCTTGCGGGAAGATTAAAACACTGGCGCAATCACTGGTGGCCTTTCCGCACCATTACCAAACCTTGAATATCTCTCTTGAACCGGTAAGGTACATTTCCTGGTAACCACTCATTTTTTCCTGCATGAGCTTCATTTCCTCGGAAGGCTCTTTATATTTTTCCCAGCTTTGCTCATATGCTGTAAGGCTCTCGAACTGACTAACGATCACCACCCGATTGTACTGACCGCTCATATCGGTTAAGATATTGACCGTTTCGCTTTGGTTGACCATGACTTCCTTGAATAGTTTAGCGAGCTTTGATGCGTTGCCGGGTTTGCAGATAAAAATATCATGTACAATGATCATAAAAAATGGTATTAATTGTTAGGCAATAAGTTTTGAGAAACCATTCTTAAGGTAGGGGGATGCAGATCATTATAGTCTGCTGCTGATACTAATTTACGAAGTATTACTCATGACACTGCACGCAAAATCTGATTGTCGCGCCCCTGCTTTTATGATCAGTTATAACGCTAGTTGAACCAAACCGCATATCCTTTTCTTCGTAGATCCAGGGCCAGTTTTTCTTCCATCCTGAGAGCTTCCTGCCTGGTCATGGGTTTTTCATTGATGTGGTTATATAAACTCGGCCGCAAGTATAATCCGTATTTCTGAACGATACTGGCCGACAACTTATGGCCTTTCTTATTTACAAATCCGGTTTTATGCTGTGAAAAACGTTCGGCAGGAGTCTTGCTGGTCATGCCTACATAAACACACTGAAGCACTCCCTTAAATTGCGGATTAGCGTCGCGGAATTTTGCGTTTTCTGTAAATACACGCCTGGAAAGCTCTATAACATAAACCTGGTAACGCATGGGTGGGACAGATTAAAAAGTTGTAATTAGGATGAAGGAGCAATACGTTATTACGCAATAGCTTTCGTGGAAAGTTGAACTGATCTTAATTTTTCCGCCAGTGTTCGGATTGCCTTTTCAATTTTTCCAAGCTGCTCTTTGGATGGTTGTTTATGTCCGGAAGAATACTGTCTGATCAGGCTTGGATTGATACCTGCTAGTTCAGCGATCTTTGATTGGTTAAGGAAATTGTATTCCTCGAAGAAAACGGTGAGGTCATAAGCATATTCGAATTGCACGTCCTCCAAGCGTTCGAAATCCTTTAATGCTTTTTTCAGTTTTTTTTCAAGAGCTTGCAGGGAGGTGGCGGAATCGAAAACAAGATTTCCATCCACTGATACACGACCCCAAAATTTGCCTCCCTCTTTCTCCAGGATCAATTGGAGCTTCTGTTGTTTGGCCATGGACTTGAATTTGGGCATAATTTTTTGTTTAAATAAGTCTAACATCGTCATTTCAATCTGGCTTGCTTCAGGATTTTTGTAACCCAACCATCGTCATATAACAATTTCACTAACTCCCTCACTTTCATTCTCTCACATTTGCTATTGAAATCCCCGCATTTCCTCTTTATCAAATATAGGTAACAAATAAGTTACCAAATGTTATTCAGGTAACAAAATCGCTACCTTGGTGTAACAGTCTTGAATCCTACCAACTCCGTTAGGATAAATGTACCAGCCTTATGGTCCGGTTTTGCCGTTTTTTCCCCATTAATGTTTGTTTTTTCGGGCCCTTACACCCGTTACAAGCTTGTAAAGCTTTCACTGCGCCTTTTGTTCATGATAGCTTTGTATGGTACTTCAGCCGTTGCTGACCATGCATTCACCTTTAAAAGCTATTACAATGAAAAAGCAGAAAACAATTTATCACCTGATCGTGGACAAGAGCGGGTCTATGGCAGATGTGACAAATCAGACCATTACCGGGTACAACGAACAGATCCAGCAGATCCAATCCGTACAAAGGGATTTTCCCGATCAGGTCATCACCGTTGGACTAACGGCCTTTAACGGGAATATTGATCACCATTATTTCGGCGTGCCCGCTATAAATGCAGCCCGGCTTAACACCGAAACCTATATTCCGGACGGTTCCACTTCACTCTACGATGCTATCGGCTCATCTGTGCAGAAGCTGGAGCAACAACAGGCCAGGGATAATCGTGAGTACGATACCAGCGTTGTGGTGATCGTTCTCACAGACGGTTATGAGAATTCATCCAGAAACTTTAGATTGGCAGATATTAAACGCATGATCGGCAGGTTGGAAGAAACTGGAAAATGGACTTTCAGTTTCATTGGCGCCACCCTGGATGCAGTAGAAGTAGCCGCCCAGATGGATATTAAAGTGCAAAACAGTTTTTCTTTCACTAAAGAAGGAATGAAGGAAGAAGTGTGGGATAAAGTGAGCAGCGGCATCAGAACTTATGCGAATAAAAGACAGAGAGGGGAGAATCTGGACGAATTTTATAAATAACTATGAAAGTACATCTCATTAAAAGCAGGGAAGTTGATCCGGAGTTGTTCACGCAGGTGGTAGACTTGCTGGGAGCCGTTCCGGGTCCCCTTCGCTTTCACTATTCAAAAACACATATAGTAGACTTTGGGCAGGATGAAGTATTCAACAAAAGAATCCCCTCCCGCAGAAGTTTTGAACAATTGGAGGATGTGATGGCTAACTATTCATTGTCTGCCCCACGGGAATTTCCGATGGAGCGTCAAACAGTAAGCTGGGATACCCTGTTCTCAAAAACTGAAAAATATCGCCTTAGTCATAAGATCCCTGAAAACGAATTCGTGATCCTGCTCACAGATATTCCTAACAAGAGCAACTGGTTCGCTTGCCTGGATGAGAAGATGCCTTTCAATGGTTTTGTGCATACGGCCGACTGGGATTATTTTATTGATTGTCCTCCCGCTTTTCCGATCGCTTTTGAAGTGATGGCCCTCGTGCTGCAGAAGCATATGTTTCAGGGCAAGCAGGATCTGAGAGAGAGTG
This sequence comes from Chitinophagaceae bacterium, assembly GCA_035298945.1. Taxonomy (GTDB): domain Bacteria; phylum Bacteroidota; class Bacteroidia; order Chitinophagales; family Chitinophagaceae; genus Pollutibacter. The sequence goes on from DATGXN010000170.1 coordinate 10,100, forward strand.
TGCATCAGCCTCCTATCGGATGTATCAATGATCTCTGCTTACAGAAACAGGAGATCATTCTCAAACTCAGAACAGCAGATATCTGCAAAGATTGCATGAACCTGCTTAAGCCGCATATGCCGATGTTAATGATCCGGCAGGCACTTAACATCCTGGAATCACTACGGTTAAAAATGCTGTATGCGCAGAATTTTAAGCAGGAGTCGCCACTGAGTAAACTGGTGATCAATAAATACAAACCCTTCCTGCTACCGGATTTTGGGAACATAGAGATCAGGCTACGCCCTTTAGAGAAAGCGATATTCCTACTGTTCCTCGAACATCCTGAAGGGATCTTCCTTAGTAGCCTGGCAGATCACCGGCAGGAGCTTTACGATATCTATGCAGCTATCGCCAATAACGGGACCGTTGAAGAAATGAGGAGCCGCGTCGAGGACCTTACCAATGCACTGAGTAATTCAGCCAGTGAAAAGATCTCCCGCATCAAGAGATGTTTTGAAGAAGCGATAGGTGAAGAGCTGGCAGCACATTACTATATTCAGGGCGCTCATGGAGAAGCAAAGTTCATCAAGCTGGACAGGGCCTTGGTTGAGTTCGGGCCCTAGTATTAAAAATCATCCTGCTCACAGACTTCCTGGTAAACGGACTAGCAATTATTGACAAGATCGTCTATGATAAATAGAATAGCGCAGTATAATGCGCTTTTTCTTGTTTTGCCCTAAGTTTAAAGCGATTTTCTGGCAAAAAGCGAACTATACTGCGCAATTCATAGTATTACACAATTTTTGACCTAATTTTATATCAAAAAGCGAAGTATAATGCGCAATCAACAGGGAATAGGGGAGACAATAAAGAAAAGACGGGAGTTATTAGGCTTATTACAACCCCAACTGGCTGCTATATCAGGGGTCAGTCGCAGAACAATTCAATTGGTGGAAAATGGGAAGGCCAATCCTTCCCTGGAAACGCTTTTGAAAATTGCTGATCCCCTCGGATTGACCATTGAACTGGCAGTCAAGAAAACTACATAAGTCTCCAATGAAAAAGTCGGCCATAGTATATTATAATGATAAGCCCGCTGGGATCCTGACCAAGGAATCCGGGACATATCGATTCATTTATGATGAGGCTTACCTCAATGGTGCAAACAACCGACCCATAAGTATTACCATTCCCCTGCAAAAAGAAGCTTATGAAAGTAACAGGCTGTTTCCGGTGTTTATTAATATGGTGAGTGAAGGAGCCAATAAACGGATACAATGTCGCATGCTGAAGATCGATGAGAATGATTATTTCAGCCTTTTGCTGGCCACAACAAAGGAGGACAGCATTGGACCCCTTACATTAAAACTGATCGATGAGCCTGCCTGAAATAATATATTGCCCTTCTACTTTGAAGCCGGGGTTTCATACCTATAGTCCTGCTGCACAACAGGTTTTGTTTGGTAGTCGTACAAAGAAGGTCAGTCATGTTTTACCATTTGGACCTCCGGGAAAAAATGTTGAACTGACCCGTGAGTATAATGAGAAAAGAAAAACGATCAGTATCAGTGGAGTGCAGGAAAAATACAGCCTGTTGCTGGAAAAAAATGAATTGAGACTCACCTCTTCCAAAGGTGGATATATTCTAAAGCCCATCCCTGCTGAACGATTGGAGAGAATAGAAGACATGCCTGCCAACGAGCATGTCACCATGCAGATAGCCAGGCAGATATTTAAAATTAAAACAGCTGCCTGCGGTATGATATTTTTTGATGATGGCACACCTGCATATCTCACTAAGCGGTTTGACTATAAGCCTGACGGCAGAAAATACCAGGTAGAAGATTTTGCTACAGTTTTAGGAAAATCACCAGAGACGGAAGGAATTGATTTCAAGTATAACGCATCGTATGTTGACATTGCGGAACTGATCAGAAGATATGTTCCGGCAGCTACCGTGGAATTGATGAATTTCTACCGGATAGTGCTGTTCAATTATCTATTTGCTAACGGTGATGCACACCTGAAGAACTTTGCAGTAATGGAAAGTGAACAGGGAGATTACCTGTTGGCGCCTGCCTATGACCTGCTTTGCACGGCATTGCATATCAATGATGCAAACCTGGCTCTCCATAATGGTTTGTATGAAGGCGATATGGAAGAATCATCTTTTCTCCGTTATGGAACTTATACCCGCCGATCATTTATGGTATTTGCGGAAAAAATTGGGATATCTGAAACCTTCGCAGCATCTATGATTGATGATTCGATGAAATCACTGGGGCCGGCTAGAGAAATGGTGGAACGAAGCTTCTTAAGTTCGGCATCAAAGAAAAAATACCTGGAGATCATCAGTGATCGATTTAGTCGCTTTACACTTTAAGCCAGATCTATAGTTTGATCAACCTCCCCACGGCATCCTGCAACACTTCTATGGCCGCATTCGCAGCTTTCTGGGCAATGGATTTTGAAACGATAGCGATGGAATGAAGTTCGGATTCCAGGATCTTTTTTTCGTCCTTTAATCTTTTCTGATAGAATTCTTCTTTGATCTCATCGGCAATTCTCAGGCTGGCGAGTAGTTCGAGGCGGCTTTTTCGATTTTGCAGATAGGTGTTTGCATGGAGTTTGATCATCTTCCAATTATCCTTCACCTCCTCTTTGATGGCTGATAACATCTGGGCCAGGGTTTCATCGATATCGAATGTCATATCCTAGTTTTTGTTTGCATTGATCTTTAATCCGCGTTCGGCCAGGTATAGCGGTTTCCAGAAACCAGCCATGGTGGCCTGGTAAGCCTTGATCTCGCCATCGCTGAGCTTGTCGTTGTCCTTATGGTATTTTTTGGCTTCCTGGAATGCGTTTTTCAGGTTGCTGGTGATCACCAGCAGATCGTTATTATTACTCCGCGCTTCGTTGAATAAGTAGATCGAATTGATATCGGCCTCAATATCGTTGTACTTCTCTTTGTAGTGCCCGTAGGTTCGTTTATCAGGCCCATCATCTAACATATCGATATATAATTTGTCATTTGCCTTTGCTGTTTTTGTGATCTGGTCTTCCAGTTTGGCGTTATAGTCGGGCACCCAGGTTACTTTGCAGGAAAAGCAAACTGCAATAAAGAAAAGGAGCATTATTTTCTTTGGCATACTGGTTTGAAAATAAACCCTTGCCCGACTCTGTACAATGGCAGATTTGAGACATATTCAGGCATCAACGCCCCACAAAATTCTTTTCATCGTTGGGATTGCCGCTGCCTTTATATACCGTTTGTTTGGGATAAGGGTAAACGGGCCTGGTCATCACCGGTTTACCGTTTTGGAGTTTTGACAATACAAGCCGTTCGGGAGCTTTGCCCTTCTCCACCCAATCGCGGATCTCTTTCACCCAGTCAATATTATCGGGGCCTTTACCGTCGCCGCAATGTAAAACGCCAGGTAAAAGGAAGAGTTTCAAATTGGCACTAAGGCCCTGGTCTGCTTTCAATGCCTGATCATAATGTTCAATGGTGGAGAATGCAGAAAAGCAGGGATCGTTCCAGCCATGATAGATGATCATCTTTCCATTCATTTTTTTAAATCCGCTATAATCAGTACTGGTGGCATTGAGAAAAGCTCCTGCATACTTCGTGTTTTTCGAGTAGTTTGAAAAATCATATTTACTATAATCCCAGGCGGGGTCATTGTAGATAAGGTATTTGTACAGACTGGTTCCGAAGCGATAGGCAAGCGATTGCGGGAGAAATTCATTGGTGCCGGTGAGCCAGAGGTCCCAGGAAAATTGTTCCGCTTCGGCTCCGAAAGGAAGAACGGGATAGATTTGTTTGCCCTCTACAACCAGGGGATTGTAGATAGTTTGAATGGCTGCCAACTGTGCATTGGTAAAACAGTTTGGCGAGGCCTGATCATTAGGGCATATTGGAAATTTGCTGAAATCAATTTTACAATCTGCGGGATTGTTGATGATACTGTCTGCCAGGCCGTCGAGTTTATCGCACTGTTGCAGCACCAGGCTCTGTAATAGTTTCAGGTTGTCTGCGGTGATCAGGGGTTTGAGATTATTGGGATCGGGATAGTTGACCTGGCAGACCCGGATATGTTTGGCGCCGAAATCGGTCCAGTTATAGGCAGGTGCTCCGGCAACCAGGCCATTAAAATCTTCAGGATATTCCTGTGCTTCCATTAATGCCTGGCCACCTCCCCTGGAGCAGCCCAGGAAATAGGAATAAGCAGGGGGAGCGCAATAGTAAGATCGGATCAGGGATTTTGACACCACGGCTGTTCGGTGAACGGCCAGCTTGCCAAAGTTCAATTGTCTCTCCATATTGTTCAGCGCCCAGGAAGCATCTGTTTCATCTGTTGCCTGGTGACCTGTGTTAGTGGCTGCGAGCGCATAGCCTTCATTCACATACTGGTAGAGATTGTTTTGAATACGTCCTGCAAATCCCCCATTGCCCGACATCAGGAATCTGCCGTTCCAATTATTGGGTATCAATAATTCAAATGCAATTTCTTTGCTGATGGTTCCTTTTACCCTGCAAAAAGCAACGCTCACAATTGCATTGGGTAACCAGGGAACATCTGATTTCATAGTGTCTCCTGGCAAAGACTCTACTTTGTTGATAGTAACATCAGGGATCTGAAGTTTTTCCAATTGAGCGCAGGGGAGGCATGGTTTTTTGTTACTGGATGACTGACCTATTGTTGTTCCGGTAGAAAATATGCCGGTGATCAGCATGAATACGGCAAGGCAGATCTTCATAACAGTTGAGTTTGAGGTATAAGAAGGTATTAATAAGATCCGGAAAATCCAAGCCCTAACCGCCTGTTCATATCCTGATTTTTGCTGTTGCATGGGGAGATTTTTTAAAAGCCAGCCGTATAAAAAGAATATTGCCCCTTACATTTAATCATTCTTAACTAAAACAAACATCATGTTGAGTGCACGCCTGATCAGGATCCTGAATATTGTATTCTTTGGATTGATGGTATATGTCAATTACCTGGCCATTGTGTATGAGCTTGGCGGGAACTCCATGCCGGAACTGTCTGACAGATATGGCAACCTGTTCACACCGGCCAATCAGACCTTCGCCATCTGGAGCCTGATCTACCTCTTGTTAGCGGGCTTCCTGGTGATGCAGTTCTTCAAAAATGCGCAAACACGGATTACGCAAAACTATCTCTTCATCCTGAGCTGCGTTTTCAATTTCTCCTGGATCCTGGTTTGGCAGTACGAGTATATTATACTGTCTGTGCTGGTGATGCTGGCGCTGCTATTTATATTGGCAAAAATGAATCTCCAGATCCGGGAAGACGGGAATGAATTTTACAGGATCGTATTCGGGATCTACCTGGGCTGGATCTGCATAGCTACCATAGCTAATGTTACGGCTTTGATTGTTTCATATGGCAACCTGCCTTCGATTGATGCGCAGATGCCGATAACCATTGGCATCATCATTATAGGCCTGGTATTGGTTGATTATATCATGTTGAAACTTAACAATCCTTACCTGGCAGTTTCGGCCGCCTGGGCTTTTTACGGCGTTTCGCTGAAAAGAGAAGCAGATTTTCCACAGATCGCTCTCGCCGCAAAACTTGCCATGGCTGGGGTTATCCTTGTGGCGATCTGGATATTTTATCAGAGGCGTGTTGCAAAAAAGTAAAGGTCTATGACTTGTTTTTAAAACCTTTCAATATTTCCTCGATCCGATGATCTGGCATCAATTCCGTTACGGCCTGCAGTTTCACCTGCTTGCTCCCGGGATGTTGCATATTGACCAGGTAGTTATAACTATAAGGCATAACTGAAGAAGGAACCTTCAAAAGCACTGTGCTGGACTTGCGGTACCATTGGTCGCCCAGCGCCTGGCAAAGCGTAATGGATTCCCGCCAATCTGGATCCAGGTCTTTTTCATTGATGGAGGAAATGGAGGCATTGTCAGGTATTTCTAAAAAGAGAATACGGAATTGATCAGAAAAGCCGATACCCTGGCGGCGTATCATGGTTTCGAGGAAAGCCAGGGGAATGGATTCAGCGGCGTAGATGACTTTATTGCCTGCGCTATTCCATCTTCCCTCTATGCCTGATGGGATCAGATGTATATAATTCCTGTGAACGATCCGGTACAGTAGCATGAGGATTAAATGGGATAGCCTTGGGCGATCTTTTCAATTTCCTCCATGGCCAGATCCACTCCACCTGGTGTGATCAGCCAATCCAGGGGTTTGCTGGTGGATTTCCAGAGTGGTTTATTCAGCCAGTAATTAAACTCGCTCACATTGCCGAAGATCTCTTCACCTTTAATGTACAGCGCAACCAGTTTGAGCAGGTGCTCACCATAGACAGGTTCGAAGGCTCTCCTGGCATCCTTGTAATTGCTGACCGTGCGAGCAGAAAGATTTATGGTAGATGCCAGCTCTTTATCGCTCATCCCTGCAATTTCTGCAAGATCATAAAACACCCCTGCCTTTACGCCTTTAGTGGCGGCCACGAATACCTGGTTACGGTTCCCGATCTTCAGGTTGCGGAACCTCTCTCTCACACTAACATCCTGATCAGTTCTATTGACTGGCATGATCATTATACTTTCCATAAAGTTAGGAAAATTTTCGTTATTAAAATGGAAATATTTCACAAAACATATTTTTGGAAATTCCTGGCCTTTTTGCAATGCTACAATCTATGAGGAGATCCGGAATTCGTATTTTAACGTGTTGGTCTTGTTTTTATAGCGTTGGCAAATCCTGTTTTTTGCAAGATTTCGACATGTATAAAAGCGTGGGTTTAATCTATAGGCAAAACGATCCTGAACGTAGCACCGCTGCCTTCCGTTGAATCCAGTTTTAACTCGCCGCCATGGGCCTTGATGATGTCGTAGCTTAGGGATAAGCCGAGCCCTGTCCCCTCGCCGGTGGGCTTGGTGGTGAAGAATGGTTGGAAGATCTTGTCACGGATCGTAGCTGGAATGCCTGGGCCATTGTCTTTGACTTCGATGACTAAACTATTGTTCTCGCGGCGGGTACTGACAGAAACTTCAGGGGAATAATCAGTGCCTGCAGTTTTTTGTTTTTCATGCACTGCATAGAATGCATTGTTCAGCAGGTTCTGCAGCACCCTGCTGATCTCCTGTCCATTCAGAACCGGTTTTCCTACAGCAGGATCGAAATCTGTTTTCATGTCAACCTTGAAAGATGGATCCCTGGTTTGCATACCGTAGAAGGCTAACCGAAAATATTCACCACATAAAGCATTGATATCAGTGGGTTCTTTTTGTCCACCGGAAGAACGGGAATGCTGGAGCATACCCTTCACAATGGCATCAGCCCTTTTCCCGTGTTGCAGGATCTTCTGTTCGTTTTCAAGCAGGGATTGCGCAATCTCATCTGCTTCGCTGTATTCTCCGCGGCTCAGTGTTTCCCGTAACTCTGTGCTCAGCTCTGTGTTAATTTCAGCAAAGTTGTTGACGAAGTTGAGCGGGTTCTGGATCTCGTGTGCAATGCCGGCAGTGAGTTCACCCAGTGAGGCCATTTTTTCACTCTGTATCAGCTGCGACTGGGTTTCCTTCAGTTTGACAAGGGTTTTCTCCAGGTCAGTTTTCTGTTGCTGTAACTCGCTGTTTAATTTTTGCTTGATGCGATTCCCACGACGAAGTATAAACGCTGAAAAACCCAATGCCACTACGATCAGGGCCATGAACAAAAGGCGTTGCCGGTTTTGCGCCTCTTTTCTTTCTTCCTCCACTTTCTGTAGACGCTCCTGCTCTTCTGCCATAAGTAACTGCAGGTCCCTGAACTTAGCTGGACCATACACACTGTCTTTGAATTGCATGGCCAGGGTCTGGTAAAAGAGTGCGCTGTCTATTTTGCCTTTTCTCCTATATACTGTATCAAGGATAAAGGCGGCATCTATGGTATGATATTTCTGCCCATCGATCCGGCTGCTGTTCATGGCTTCACGTGCATAATAGATCGCGGAATCCTCAACATGCTGTAACATAAATATCCTGGCCAGGTTTTTCTGCCCCCTGCTGATGTTTACCCGAATGTTATCAGCCAGGGAATAATGGAGAGACTTACGATAGTACTGTTTTGCCACTTCAAGATCACCTTTCAATTCATAGTTGGCTCCAATGCGGTCATTGATCAGCGTTCTGAGTGCCCATTTTCTTTGATCCAAATCACTATTTTGATCCAGTTCCCAAAGTCTTGAACTCTCTTTATTAAATAACTCAGCAGAGTCTGCCTTACCTAGCATAGTATAACAGTTTGCCACATTGGATGCAGTAAAGCTTGCATGGATCCATTCGTGGGTGCTATCCAGGACATTAACCGCGGGAACGAGGTAACGAAGCGCATTGGTATAAAACCCGGTCATCAGGTAAGTGAACCCAATAAAGCTTGATGAATAGGCTTCCCGGCGCCGATCTTTCATCGCGAGGCTAAGATTCAGTGCTTCCAGTTGGTATTTCAATGAACGTGGAAAATTACCCAGCCCCCGATATCCTTCACCTCCCATCTGCAAACCATGGATCAGGAGTTTGTTATTATTGACGCTTTTCGAATAGGTGATTAGTTTCTCAGCATAGAATACTGTTGAATCCGGGCTGGTA
>DATGXN010000171.1:0-16921 GCA_035298945.1 Chitinophagaceae bacterium
AAGATGGGAATTTGAAAAGTCCTGGGCAGGAGCGGAGCTACCAGATCCAGCTGATCAGCCTTTTTGCGGTAGTTGTGTTATTGTAATAATGGTGCATGAGGTTCTGCCTTAATTGTATTTCTTCATCTTCAAATGGCTTACGGTATAACTGCATGAGGATGGATTTGAAAGCATCTTCATTGGCGGCAATATGACAGGCCGATCCAAGGTCAGTACCTTCGGTCATCTGATCATTCACTACGCAATGTCTTCCGCAGAAAACGGAATAAAGCAATTTGAATTTCACCCCTGTAGTGGTGAATGATGGCAGTATATTCACCTGTGCTTTTTGAATCAGATCCTGCATTTCTTTTTCTGAAGGATTCGCGACGATGCAGGTATGCTGTTTTTTATGTGCCAGCTTTTCGAGTTTGGCAGAAGGATTTTTACCGGCTATTACAAAAGGGATCTCGACATCTGAAAATACATGTTCCAGAAGCCAGGTGGCAACTTTTTCATTTTCCGGCACAGAAAGGTTTCCGTGATAAAGACAGAATGTTCCAACGCCTTCCTGGCAAAGTGGAAAATCCCAGCCAATAAAAGGTGGCAGGCAGGCAATGTTCTTTGCTCCGAAATCCAACCTGTATGTGGCAGCGTCTTTCTCCGTTATGGCCAGGATCAGCGCATGTGATTTTGCAATGAGGGCTTCATATTTTTTCAGCATGATGGATTCCCGCCAGTAGTATAACTTCTTACTGAGCGAACGCGACTGCTTAGCCAGTTGTTTGTAATACTTGTATTCGACATTATGCAACCTGACGATCACTTTCCTGTTCGCTAATTGCCCGAATGCCAGGAAATAAGTGGAGTGGATACCTTCCATCAGTATTGGATAGTTATCTGCCAGCAAGTTCTTCAGTAACTGTTCATTGGCCCTGGAGCTGACTATATACGGGGCGGATACGCTTAATCCTTTGTGACCAGTATTTCGTTCGTAATAATTTACTGTATCGCAATATTGCTCAAGTTCTTTTCTCTGCCCCCTGCCATATTCAAAGCAGTGGAGGTGGATCTTTACGCCGGCCTCTGAAAGGGATTTGATCTTATAAAATACTTCGAAAATTCCTCCGTAATCCGGTGGGAATGGAACATCAAAAGATACTATGTGCAGGTGATTCTCCAAGGTTAGTGTAATATTTCCATGTAAAAACTGATCAGTTTCTTCTCTTCATTGTGCCAGTTCAGGTTTTCTGCTGCTTTGGCACAATTACGCTTAAGGGTTGTATACAAAACCTCGTTTGTCAGTAAATTGTTCAGATGGCGGGCTATTATTTCAGGATCCAACTTATCAATTAAAACTGCTATATGGTATTGTTCATTGATCCTGTCATATTCCGGGAATTTCATGGTCAACTGCGGGATACCTGCATGGATATAGTCAAAGAATTTATTGGCAAGAGAGTAAACCTGGTTCATGCCCACGGGTTCAACAAGATTAATGCCGGCATAAGCTGAAGCGGTTATGGCTACGAGATCAACGGGGGATACATAACCTTTCATGATCACTTTGTTGTCAAGACCATGTTCCCTGATCAGCTTCCGGCAAGCTTCAGAAAAATTGCCTTCGCCACAGATCCAAAGCGTTGCATCAACCATCTTCATGGCTGGTATCAGCCATTCAAAGCCCCGGCCTTCATTTACGGCACCCTGGTATAAAAGGTATGGTTTGGTTTCGACTGCAACTGGCTGCGTTAGCAATGGCGTATTCATGATCAGTGTATAATCCACCCCATATTTTTGTTTAAATGCTTCTGCTATGGAAGCAGAAACGGTATAGCCATTCCTGAAACGGGGCAGGTATTTCTCTTCTATTGCCAGCCATATCTTTTTAATCGCAGGCCTGGTCACCACTTCCTTTAATTCGCTGAACCATTCGTGGGCATCGTAAACCCTGGGGATCTTTTTTAATACCGAGATATAATAACATGGGATAATGGTGTCGAGGTCAATGCCGACGATACAATCGGGCTTTCGGAACAGGAGGTAAAAGAACAGGCGCAGATTAAACTCGAGATACATCAGTTTCCCCTTTTGGAACAGGCAGCCGAGCCGTACCTGCCGATAGGAAGTTTCAGCGAGTGGGGGTGAGCCTTTGGCGTTTCTGCCTACCAGCGAGACGTTATAACCTGCCTGTTGCAGGGAGGTGCAGATCCTTTTCATCCGCTGGTCGTAGCTGATATTATTGGTAACGCAGAAGTAGATCTCTTTCATCTTGCCTAAAAACGCGGTAAAATAAATTGATTCGGGCTAATAGAAATTATTATTATTGCCGCGAAAATTTTAAAGAATGGAAACTGCTGTGGAACCCAAAAAAAGACCTGATTTTCTGACTGTGCTTTGTGTGCTGACATTTATTGGAAGCACCTGGGGTATATTTTCGGGCCTGACGAATTACAACAATGCTGATGTTATGGCGGAGATGTCGAGGCAAATGATCGAGGAGCAGAAGGATAAGGCCATGGATAAGGCGGTGACGGCAGACCAGAAGAGTTTCATGAACAAGATGTTTTCCGGGGCCAACGAGCTGATGGATACCGTGAAAGTGAAGCAAAACAGCTTGTTTTCCATTATGAGTAATTTGCTGACCCTGATCGGTGCCGTACTGATGTTCAGGCTGAAAAGAGCAGGTTTCGGGATTTATGTGCTGGGTATCGCCGTATTCATTGCTGCTCCGCTGGTGATCTTTGGCTTGTCTAATATCTTCGGGTGGCTGATGACTTTCGTACTGGGGGTCATAGGAATACTTTTTATTATACTTTATCGTTTGAATATCAAGTACATGAATTGATGATCAAAAGGAACGAATTGAGCCTTCTCTCGCCTAACGCCTCCTATCTCTCGCCTCATTCCTCCAATCAGTCTCGGACTGCTATTATTTTTGTCATTTTCCCAAATAATACTACCTTTGCCAACTATTTATATTTAGGTAAAATTTGGATGCCAATTAAAAAAACTTTGAGATGTCAGCGATAACGAAAGAAAAAAAGGCGAGTATTTTTGCAGAATTCGGTGGTAACGAGAAAAACACCGGTTCAATTGAAGGGCAAATCGCCCTGTTAACAGAGCAGATCAATCATATTTCTGCTCATCTCCAGCAGAACAAGAAAGATTTTTCAACTCACCGTGGCCTGATGGCAATGGTTGGCCAGCGTAAGAGCTTACTTACTTACCTGAGCAAAACCAACCTCCAGGGATATCGCCAGCTGATCGAGAAGCTTGGTCTCAGGAAATAACTTTTCATAATATTCTGTCTATTCCCAACATCCTGTTGGGAATAGTTCTTTTTGCTCCTTTCTCCTTTAATTTATTTTATGTTATCACAACCCATAAGCTCCATTATCGAACTCGGAAATGGACCCAAAATATCATTGGAAACAGGCCGTCTTGCCCGCCAGGCAGATGGTTCAGTGACTGTTACCCAGGGCAATTGCGTTCTGCTTGCCACCGTTGTAGCCAATAAAGAAGCCCGCGAAGGCCAGGATTTCTTCCCCCTCAGCGTAGACTACATGGAAAAATTCGCGTCTGCAGGACGTATCCCCGGTTCTTTCTTCAAGCGTGAAGGCCGGCTGAGCGATTCTGAGATCCTGATCAGTCGCCTGATCGACCGTGCACTCAGGCCTTTATTCCCGGAAGATTATTTCTGTGAAGTGCAGGTGATCGTAACCCTGATCTCTTCAGATGCTGAGATCATGCCGGATGCGCTGGCTTGTTTGGCCGCTTCCGCAGCCCTCGCAGTATCAGACGTTCCTATCAAGGAAGTGATCTCTGAAGTAAGGGTGGGAAGGAAAGAAGGTGAATACATCGTAAACCCAACCCGCTCAGAACTGGCCGCCTGCGATATGAACTTCATGATCGCCGCTACTGAAAAGAACCTGATGATGGTGGAAGGTGAGTCTTCAGAGTGCAGCGAAGAAGACCTGGTGAAAGTGCTTGAAATAGCCCATGATGCTATCCGCACACAGATCAAGGCCCAGCATGAGCTGAGAGAAAAAGTGGGAGTGCAGGGTAAGCGTGATTATGCGAAACCTGCTGAGAACGAGGAACTGAAGAACAAAGTAGCCCCATACCGTCAGAAGATCTATGAGATCTCCAGGGCAGCCAGTGCAAAGGCAGCAAGGAGTGAAGCATATGATGCATTGAAAAAAGAATTGATAGAAAGCTTAGGTGAAGAGGTTTCTGACGACGATAAGAAACTGGCTAAAAAATATTTTGAAGATCTCAAATGGGAAACCGTAAGGGATATGATCCTGGAAGACAGGATCAGGCTCGATGGTCGTCAGCTCGACGAGATCAGGCCCCTGAACATGGAGGTGGATATTCTGCCTTCTCCCCACGGTGCAGCTCTTTTCACAAGAGGTGAAACTCAGTCACTTACAACGGTTACTTTAGGTACTCCATTAGATGAGTTGCTGGTTGAAAGCGCACAGGTTTCCGAATACAGTAAGTTCATCCTTCATTATAATTTCCCTCCGTTCTCAACGGGCGAAGTGAAATTCCTGAGAGGCCCGGGCCGCAGGGAAGTGGGTCATGGTAACCTCGCACAGCGGTCTTTACGCCAGCTCATGCCGGGCAATGATTACCCTTACACAGTGAGGATTGTGAGTGATATCCTGGAATCCAACGGTTCATCTTCAATGGCTACCGTTTGTGCCGGTTCATTGGCACTGATGGACGCCGGTGTACCTTTTCCAAAACACGTGAGCGGAATTGCGATGGGTCTTATCACAAGGGCTGATGGCAAATATGCTATCCTTTCTGATATCCTGGGAGATGAAGATCACCTGGGTGATATGGACTTCAAAGTAACAGGTACCAAAGATGGTATATGCGGTGTGCAGATGGATATCAAGGTTGACGGACTGAGCATGCAAACCATGCGTGAAGCCCTTGACCAGGCTCGCAGGGGCAGGCTTCATATCCTTGATGCTATGTATGCTTGTATTCCTGAAGCCCGTGAAGAAGTTAAGCAACACGCTCCAAGAATGGAGAAACTGTTTATTGAAAAAGAATTCATCGGTGCTGTAATAGGCCCTGGTGGAAAGATCATACAAGAGATCCAGCGTGAAACAGGTACTACTATCAACCTGGAAGAAGTGGGTAATTATGGTGAAGTGAGCATCTTCAGTAAGGATAAGGAAGGCCTGGTGAAAGCAGTGAATTGGGTGAAGGGCATTGTTGCCGTTCCGGAAGTGGGTGAGGTGTATGAAGCCAAGGTTAAATCCATCATGCCATACGGAGCTTTTGTGGAATTTATTCCTGGAAAACAGGGACTGCTGCACATCAGCGAAGTAAGCTGGAAAAGGCTTGAAACCATGGAAGGTGTGTTGAACGAAGGTGACCTGGTAAAAGTGAAGCTGATTGGTCTTGATCCAAAGACTGGTAAATTCAAGCTGAGCCGTAAAGCGCTGATGCCTAAGCCGGAAGGATACCAGGAAAGACCTCCAAGAGAGGAAAGGCCGAGGGAAGACAGACCCAGGGAAGACAGGGAGAGGCCAAGGGTAGAGAAGCACAAGCCCAGAGAAGAAAACAACTAAAAAATCCGACCCTCGCTCAGGCGGGGGTTTTTTTATGAAAATATATTCAGAACTGGTATTTGCTGGTGTTACGCAAGAGTTGCAGGAGATCCTTATCGCCAGGCTTTCGGAGGCGGGGTATGATGGGTTCCTGGAAGAAGGCGACACGTTAAAAGCCTATCGCGGGGAGGAGCCACTTGATGAGGATTTTCTCAGGGAACTCTGTGTTGAAAACGGCTGCAGTTACACGGTGAATAAGATTCAAGAAGAGAACTGGAACGCCAGTTGGGAAGCTTCATTCAGTCCTGTTGTTGTGGAAAATTTTGTTGCAGTAAGGGCTGATTTTCATGAAGTTGTGAAAGATGTCGAGCATGAAATTATAATTACGCCCAAGATGAGTTTCGGCACCGGCCATCATGCCACCACCTGGTTGATGATGAAGGCCCTGCGTGACCTCTCCCTCCAAGGGACATCCCTCCAAGGGACATCCCTCCAAGGGAGGGCCTTTCAAGAGGCATCTAATCTTGGAAACCCGCTCCAGCAGGGTACTCTTGAAAATCACTCCCTCCAAGGGGCCTCCCTCCAAGGGAGGCCCCTTGGAGGGAGAGAGGTACTTGACTTTGGAACAGGTACCGGGATCCTGGCCATCTTGGCCGAAAAAATGGGCGCCGGGCATGTGCTTGCCATCGACAATGACACCTGGAGCATAGATAATGCTACGGAAAATATCGCGCGGAACAACTCCCAAAAGATCGATCTGGCCCTGGCTGATTCCATCCCCCCGGGCAGGCAGTTCGATATTGTACTGGCTAATATCAACAAGCATATCCTGCTCGAACATGCCAGGTCTATTGCCGATTCAGTTAGAATGGGTGGAATATTGATAATCAGTGGGATTTTATCGGAGGACAAGCAGGATATGATATCAGCATTTGACTTATATTTGATTAGACCGATTAATGCAGAAGAAAGAAATAATTGGCTGATGATGGCGTTCTCTAAGGGGGACGCAAATCATGGTTAACCTATTATTAAGTATATTTGCAACGCAATAACCCTACAATTGCATGAACGAACTGGCTCTGGTCATTCTGGCTTATCTTATTGGTTCTGTGCCCACAGCGGTGTGGGTGAGCAGGTCTGTATTCCATATCGATATCAGGGATTACGGCAGCGGCAATGCTGGTGCTACCAATACCTTCAGGGTGCTTGGCTCCAAATGGGGAACCTTTGTTATGGTAGTGGATATGCTTAAAGGCCTGTTGGCCGTTAAGCTGGCTTTCATGATCCCTTATTATGTGCTGAACGATTTTGCGCGGACCAATTTCCAGATTGGTCTGGGTTTGGCCGCTGTATTAGGCCATATCTTCCCGATATGGGCCGAATTCAGGGGCGGTAAGGGTGTGGCCACGCTTTTTGGCCTGGTGCTCGGCATTTCGCCCTGGACTGCCCTTGGCTGTGTTGGCGTTTTTATGCTTGTCTTATACGTGACCCGTTTCGTATCGCTGAGTTCCATACTTGCCAGCCTGGCATTTCCCATATTCATCCTGATCATATTTAACGTCCATAATGAGACCTACCGCATCTTTGCAATAGCTGTTGCAGCACTGGTGATCCTTACTCACCAGAAAAATATAACAAGACTTTTACGGGGGTCAGAAAGTAAAGCTCCTATCTTTAAATACCGAGACCGAAGAAGAGAAAGAAAACTCTAATTCATGAATTTCCGTATTCCATTTCTCGCGATATCATTATTGGTATTCGCCAGTTCGTGCACAAAGAACGCCATCACCGGCAGAGAACAGTTACTTCTCGTATCTGACGAAGAACTTTTACAGTTATCCAATCAACAATACAGATCCTTTCTTTCAGAAAACAAAGTGGTTTCGGGCAGTGCCGCCGCCGCCCAGATCAGCAGGGTTGGAACCAATATTTCCCGGGCTATCACTGACTATGCAAAGAAAAAAGGCCAGACAGACCTGATCAAGGGCTATGCATGGGAATTCAAACTGGTAGAGGACAAAGCCATTAATGCCTGGTGTATGCCGGGTGGTAAAGTAGTGGTCTATACCGGCATTCTGCCCATTACCCAGGATGACAATGGCCTGGCCGTTGTGATGGGGCACGAAATTGCGCATGCCATAGCAAAACATGGTAACGAACGCATGAGCCAGGGCCTGGTTCAACAGATGGGTGGCGTTGCACTATCTGTAGCCATTGCCAATAAACCCGGACCCACGCAGGATCTTTTCATGAATGCTTATGGCATTGGAACTACAGTGGGAGGGACGCTTCCATTTGGTCGCAAGCAGGAGCTCGAAGCAGATAGGTGGGGCTTGATCTTTGCCGCCCTGGCAGGTTATGATCCCAATGCCGCTGTTCCCTTCTGGGAGAGAATGGCCAAAGCAACAAGCGGTGGTTCTAAGCCCCCGGAATTCCTCAGTACTCACCCTTCAGACGAAACCCGCATCCAGAAAGTGAGGGAATACGCCAAAGAAGCTATGCAATACCGCAAATAGGGTATATTTATTTCCCAGTTTCTTGGTTATGACATAACAATTTGTTAATTTTGCCCCCACTCTAATTAAATCGTTGAAGCATGACTCAAACTGTCTTTGAAAAACTTCAACTCAAAGAAGAGAAGAATCTCCTGGTACAGGGTTTACCTTCCTCCGTTGAGAAGCAATTCGCCAAGATCTCTTTCTCTAAAAGCGTAACACCGCTTTTAAAGTCGCGCAAAATCGATTTCGCCTTAGTGTTTGCCATTAACCAGAACCAGCTTACGAGCATCATGCAAGATGTTCTGCCGGCTATGCATAATGAGGGCAAACTCTGGATCGCGTATCCCAAGGCTACATCCAAAATTGTGAGCGACCTTAACAGGCAATGTACCTGGGCTTGTTTGAAATCGAAAGGTTTCGAATCAATCCAGGAAACTGAGCTTGACCACGTTTGGACAGCTGTAAGATTCGGCAAAAACGGGGCGCTCGTTATATCCGGCGAACTGGAAGTAGCAGAAGCTTAGATCTGGTCATTCATTTCATTATTACCGTTCCCATCTTCCTGGCCAGCTCCATCTCCAATAATTTGAGGTGGTGATGTGTCTCTATCAGATTCTTAAGAACTGAGGAGTCATGGTTCCTTTCCATGTCATTCTGGTTCTCTGTGATCAGTCTTTTGATCTTCCGGAGTTTAATGTAATTCAGGCAGGATATCACTTCAGTCTGGTATATTTCGTCCCTTGACGGAATTGGCCGGTCGAAATGTTCATTCCAGTTGGGACTGATCTCGAAGGAGGAGTTATCCATCAATGAAACGGCAAGTACATTGAGCTGCTGATCCTCGTGATACAGAAAACTCTTGGCAGTGGGCTCAATTCCTTCTTTATACCATCCCTTGTAAACATCAATGATCTTCAGCAATTGTTTGTTGTCGAACATTTCCTGAAGTCCGTTTTCTTCCATTTCATCAAAAATGAAATCAGCAACAGTTCTGGTATCGTCCCAGGGTTTGATTCCAAATTCCATCAATGCCCTCACCAGTGCCCGCTCCTGTAATTCGTCTTTAAAAAGCAGGTCAAAACCTTCTTCTGGCTCAACCATTTCTTCAGGAACCGATACGGACTCGGCATGCTGCTGTTTTCTCTCATCTACCTGGATCCGCTCACGGATATGTTTATTGACCAGGGCGGTCAGGCCCTCTTCGTCGATCTTCAGTAGTTCTGCGCAGCGGTGTATGTAGTCTTGCTGTTTAGTAAAATCTTCAGCCTTATTAATGCGGGAAATAGAATCAGCGATCTGGTTCACCACGGCTGATTTCCGGGAAGGATCATTGCCTGCATCTTTCAGGGCGATCTCAAGCTGGAAAAGGATGATGTCTTTCCTGCTCTGCTCTATGAATGTTTTGAATGCCTGGGAGCCGATCTTCTTGACGTAGCTGTCCGGATCTTCATTGTCTGGGATCAGCACCAGCTTAACGTTGAGCCCTTCCTCCAGGGCAAGGTCGAGACCGCGGGCAGCAGCTTTTATACCGGCACTGTCACCGTCATAAACGATCGTCAGGTTATGGGTGTATTTCCTGATCAGTCGCAATTGGTCTGCCGTAAGCGCAGTGCCGCCAGAAGCCACCACATTCTCCACACCAGCCTGATGTAAGGAGATCACATCGGTATACCCTTCTACCAGCAAACATTCGTTTTGCTTGTCTATGGCCTGCCTGGCGAAGTACATACCGTAGAGCAGTTTGCTCTTCAGGTAGATCTCGTTCTCAGGGGTGTTGATGTATTTGGGAGCACGGTCGTTTTTCCTGATCAATCTCGCGCCAAAACCCAGGATCTTGCCGCTCTGGTTATGAATGGGGAAGATGATCCGGCCGCGGTAGTTATCCACCAGCCTGTTGTCCCGCATCACCACCAGGCCACTTTTCTGCAACAATTCAGCGTTGTATTGTTTTTCGGTGGCAGCCTTTGCAAAAGAGGTTCCATTTTCAGGACAGTAGCCCAGTTGAAAAGTTTTGATGGTCTCTTCGTGGAAACCCCTTTCTTTAAGGTAACCCAGGCCTGCCATGATGCCTTCTTCATCTTCCAATAACATCCTGGAAAAATATTCCTGGGCAAATTTGTTCAGGATGAACAGGCTATCGGCGGTTTGCTGCTGAATTTTTTGTTCAGGATTCCTGTATTCCTCCTCGATCTCAATATTATATTTCGCAGCCAGCCATTTAAGGGCCTCCACATAGGAATACTTTTCATGCTCCATGATGAAGCTGATGGTATTGCCCGAGCGGCCACAACCAAAGCATTTATAGATCTCTTTGGATGGCGAAACCGTGAAAGAAGGGGTTTTTTCGTTGTGAAAAGGGCAGAGGCCGAGGTAATTGGCTCCCCTTTTCTTGAGTTTCACAAAGCCCCCGATGATCTCGATGATATCGATCCGGTTCTGAATCTGCTGTATGGTTTCCTGGGGGATCATTAAGTGGAGCAAATTACGAATGCTTTCAATAAAACCTTGAATTTCACGTTACAAAGATGTTGAGGTCTGGCTCTGGTCGTATCTTTGCCGGTAATCAATGCTCCGTTTATCCTTGAAAACTAACAGTTTATCTTTAACCCAACACTTTTACAAGCGGATGCAGGCCTTTTCCCGGAAATTCAATATCAGGTTTAAGAAACTCTTCGGGGACTATTTCTTCCTGTTCCTGCTGATCACCGGCGTGGCTGTGAATTATTATTTCGAAATGAAGGCCAACCGGGCTATGAAGAAATTCACAGCAGACCACGAAAAGCTCCAGCAATACCGGGGTAACGCAGACCAGGTTTTTGTGCTGGGCAAGGCCGTACTTGATTTTGAAAATCACGTTCTGGTTTACATCAATACGGGCGACACTGCCTATCTCCGAGAACTCAAGGCAGATCAGATCGGACTCCAAAGAGATATCGTGGTTCTTACTGACAAGCTGCGAACCATAGTATCCCAGTCTGACATGCTGGATCTCCGAAGGATCCTTCAGAAGAAAATGGCCTTTGAAAGTTCCCTGGTGGACATTTACCGCGAGGAAGGCAAAGCCAAAGCTACTGCCGCTTTTTTGTCGGAGGAATCTGTTCAGATCCAGAAAGCACTCTCTCAACAATATTCCAGGGTTTACGATAATGCGCAGGCGGAGATCGAAAAGATGAACGCTAAGCTGCGTGCCGACAGGCTGGAGATCATCTCTCTGGACTATGCTATGCCACACCTGATCTCTTTTATCTTTCTTGTGATTGGCGGATTCATTCTGTTCAAGATCCTGCAGGTGATCAGACTGAACAGGAATCTGAGTGAAGCCGTGGAGAAAGAACAGAAGGCACAACAGGTGAAAGACCAGTTCATGGATAATATGACCCATGAGCTCAGAAGCCCCTTGAATTCTGTATTGGGATATACAAACCTGTTGCTGCGTTCACCATTGAACGGGGACCAGGAGAAATTCGTCAAATCCATCCGTACATCCGGAGAACTTTTACTTAATGTGATCAATGAAGTACTTGATTTCTCAAAGATCAAATCCGGTTATATCCATTTCTCCAACGACCCTTTCAGTTTCAGGGAGCAGATGAATGCGCTCTCCGATATTGTGAGAGACAAGATCATGGAGAAAGGCCTGAAATACGAATGCACCATTGACGAAAATATCCCTGATCACCTGAAAGGCGACAGCAGCAAATTGCTCCAGGTGCTGCTCAACCTGACTTCCAATGCGATCAAATTCACAAAAGAAGGTGTTATAACGGTAACGGCTACCTGTAAAGCAAAAACGCAAGACAGGATCACGGTAGCTGTGTGGGTTTCGGATACGGGTATTGGTATACCGGCGGATAAACTCCCGAATATTTTTGACAGGTTTTTCCAGGTGACCGGGTCTGGTGCCAGGAACCAGTCCGGTGGTACAGGGCTTGGACTTTCGATCACCAGGGAAATGCTAGCATTGCAGGGTGGTAATATCCATGTGGAGAGCGAAGAAGGGAAAGGTTCTGTATTCTTCGTGGAGATCCCATATGAGATCGTTCAGGAAACAGATGTGGAAACTGAAAATGACGGGCAGAATGCCGGAAGACGGGCAGTGCTGCCTTTCAATATGAAAGTGCTGGTGGTGGATGATAATAACATGAACCGTGAACTGGTAGCCTTCATACTAAGGGATTTTGGCGTTAAGTATACCCTGGTGCCCGGCGGCCCTGAAGCTTTGTCTATCCTGTCCAGGGAGAATTTTGACGTGGTTCTTATGGATCTGCAGATGCCCGGAATGGATGGCCGGGAAACAACGAAACGGATCAGGGAAGACCTTAAGAGTGAAGTGCCCATTGTTGCACTGTCGGCCTATTCCCATGCCCAGGAAAAACAAAAATGCCTGGAAGCAGGTATGGATGCCTATCTCACAAAACCTGTGAAGGATAATGACCTGTTCGAGACACTGGAAATGTATGCGCCGGCGACTGAGCCAGCTACCATCGATATGGTTTACCTCAAGAGCATTGCAAAAGGGAATACTGAGTATATAGAGACCGTGATATTAAAAGTGGCAGATAACCTGCCCCGCGAGATAGAAGAACTCAAGCATGCACTTTACGAAAATGACCAGGAGAAAGTGAATATCCTTGCCCACGATATGAAGACCACGTTCGCTGTTCTTGGCGTAAGCCAGGCAGTGGCAGAACCGATCAGGTTCCTGGAATCCTGGAAAGCATCTCCCAAGAGCCTGATCAAAGCAGGAAAAATGCTCGAAATCATTGAATCCGTAGGAGCGGAGGTCACCTTCCAGATCCTGGATACATTTGCCAATCCTGATACAAAAGCAGAAGACGGGCAGATCATCAATTAAAGAAGATCTCATCCACAAAGGCCCAGGCCTTCTTTCCTTTCCCTTCGTGCCATTTTGGTAACTTCTTTACATTATTCACCCTGATCCTGAAATACTGATAGCTGTTGTTCACGGGCAAACTATGGATCTCAATTTTATCGGCTTCGTATTTACCCGGCTGAATCGGAACAACTGTAGAAATCAATTTCATTTTAGTTGAATCATTACCTGCCCATAGTTCTATTTTTTCAGGTGGCATGATATAAGGCCCGGTTTTCTTCAGCGCACTTACGATCACCTCATTGACTTTTACGGGCTCCTTAAAATAGGCAAACAGGATAAGGTCGTTCTTAGTCACCCCGATCCAGTTCAACTGGATGGCGTTCATTTCGCCTTTTACATTATCAAAAAGAGTAGTGTCTCGTTTTGCTGTATAACTGGAGTCGGGTGGTGTGAGCAGTCTCGTGTAAGCCGGCCTGAGTGATTTAATGAAATAAGCATGATCTGTGGTATCACTGGTGAGCCATCCCGGCCTGATGGCAATGGTTCTGACCCGGGTTGCCCTGTTGATCAGTATGCCTTTATTATAAGCCGGTGAATTAAGACTGTCTGGCTTGGAACCATCAGTAGTGTATTTGATCTGCACGCCCGGCATGGGGTGTTTGAAGAAGATGGTATCGTTAGGATTCAATATGAATTTCTCCTCATTCACCAGTTGCGGAGGTGTCAACTGCAGCAGTTCATTTGGATCGGGTATAAACCCGATGTTCCAGTTGATTGATGCATTGGAACTCTTCAGTTTTTGCACCCGCGCGCTGTCCACTATGGTATTCCAGCAATAGATGTTTTTTAGATGGGCAGACTTTGCAAGAAGGTCTATCCCGCTCTCATCAAGCTTTGTGTTGGAAACTGACAGGGTATGCAAAATAGGTAAGGGAAGAATATGCACAAAACCAGATCCTTTTACATCGGTACCATTCAGATTAAGTATTTCAAGGTTTGAAAAATTCTTGAGCGTCTGCAGGTCTTCATCCTTTACAGGCATATTGGTGAGATTGATATCTACCACCTGTTTTGATAATTTCTCAAGATCTTTCAGCATTTTAGGATCAAAGCCAGAGCGTATCAGGAAACGGACCTGGAGGGCAGGTGAACCGAAAGCAACTGGCACAATGTTGCAGTAGGGAGATTTTATCTTATCGATCAGTGAGGGATCAGCAGGCTCAAAAGAATATGTTTTTACCGATCCTGTTTTTGGAATATAGGCGGCCAGGAAGATGCGGAAAGAATCTGCCGGAGGATAATCCAGGATCCTTTTATCCATGGGGGCACCCATCCTGATCCATTCGGTGATCAGTCTTTTCTCTTTCTCAGTGATCTGCGTTTTACCGCGGGGAGGCATATGTTTTTTGTCATCCTCAGGAAGATCAAGGCGCTGCAGGATATGACTGTTCAACGGATCTCCCGGTACCCACAATTTCCCATCTTTGCCGCCTTTCAGTAGTTTTTCAACTGATGTCATGATCAGTTCACCTTTTGCCTTCTTATCATTATGACAGGAATAGCATTTGGATGATAGTATGGGTTCCACAAGTGCAGCGAAGATGACGGAACTATCGGTCACGACTACCTGCTTAGCTTCAGCAAGGTCTTCTCTTTGCAGGAAATCTGCCCCATGGGTCAGTACGCCGCCAAAATGGCTGCCGATAATGAGCACAGGCACGGTTACCAGCATGGATCCATTCAGCAGGAGCCTGGATACATTTCCAGATTGGTAGAGCAGCACAACCATGAGTGACAGTAAACTCACACTTACTCCAAGCCATTGATGTTTGCCCAACACTTCTTTATCGTATCCTCCTTCGGTAGAAAGGAATAGTCCGAATAAAGCACTGGCCACCGCCGTGAATGATGCCAAAAGAAATAACAGGTCGAATATTTCTGTTTGATGAATACCGGTCCATTTCCTGGTGAGAAATATGGCAACTGAAACCAACAAAAGCGCCAAAGGAAAATGCAGGATCAGCGGATGCAATCTGCCCGTCTGTAAAAGCCATTCAGGCAGTTCCAGTTTATCCGAAAAGAACGAAAGAAATACAAGCAATATGTTCAGGCAAACAATGAGATACAGAGAACCCCTTCTTATTAATTTCATATAGTATTTAGGCCATTAGTCCTTCAATCAGTTGCCCTTCGATATCGGTTAACCTGTAGCGCCTACCCAGGTGTTTGTATGTAAGTTGTTCGTGATTCAGTCCCAGCAAATGGAGCAAAGTGGCATGGAGGTCATGCACAGATACCGGATCCTTCACGATATTATATCCGAATTCATCTGTTTCTCCGTAAACAATGCCGGGCTTGATTCCGCCGCCGGCCATCCAGATGGAGAAGCATCTCGGGTGATGATCCCGGCCGTAATTGTCTTTAGTGATCATTCCCTGGCTGTAATTGGTTCTTCCGAATTCTCCGCCCCAGATCACCAGGGTTTCATCAAGAAGTCCCCTTTGTTTGAGATCGGTGATCAACGCTGCTGAAGCACGATCAACGTCTTTTGCCTGCATCGGCATTTCACCTACCAGGTTACCATGTTGGTCCCATCCCTGGTGATAGAGTTGAACAAAGCGAACGCCAGACTCGGATAATTTTCTTGCGAGGAGGCAGTTGGCTGCAAATGAACCGGGAACCAACGCATCTGCACCATACAACCTGATGATATGATCAGGTTCGCGTGTAATGTCAGTCAGCTCCGGCACCGCAGTCTGCATGCGGTATGCCATTTCATATTGCTGCATCTTTTTGGCTATTTCCGGATCTCCAAATTGTTCAAAGGCCATCTCATTCAACTGACCGATATGATCCAGCATGGAGCGACGGGAGATCTTGTCCTGGCCTTCAGGATTCTTCAGGTAGAGCACAGGGTCTTCACCACTGCTGAATACAACACCCTGGTGCGATGAATCAAGAAATCCATTACTCCAGAGTTTGGAATACACACCCTGGCCGTTTCCTTTACCCTTCGACAGCAGTACACAGAACGACGGCAGATTTTTGTTCTCACTGCCCAATCCATAGCTCAGCCAGGATCCCATACTGGGCCTGTTGCCTTGTTGGGCACCTGTTTGGAAAAAAGTCAGTGCCGGATCATGGTTGATCGCATCAGTATGAACAGTTTTGACAATGCATATATCATCTGCGATCTTGGCAATATTTGGAAAGAGCTCACTGATCCATGCACCTGCCTGACCGTGCTGCGAGAACGCAAATTTTGAACCTACCAGCGGGAATTTGCTGTAATTGGAAGTCATGCCCGTAAGTCGCTGACCCATCCTGATCTCAGCAGGGAGATCCTTGCCTTGCATTTTAGTGAGCAGGGGCTTATAGTCAAAACTCTCCAGTTGCGATGGGGCTCCATTCTGGAAAAGATAGATCACTCGTTTTGCCTTGGGAGCAAAATGCGGTAATCCCAAAGGCAAAGCGTCCTCTTCGCCGCCTTTTTTGAAAACACCAGGAACCAGCAATGACCCCAGGCCAATAGTACCCAGGCCAAGCCCTGCGCCGGTGAGAAATTTCCTCCGGCTGACATTCATCCGGTATTTATTAAGATCGTTTTGCATCAGTATTTGTTTCCGCTTTCGTCAAGGTTATAAATGGTATGAATTAACTGCATAAAAGCAGCGGTCTCTGTTTTATCGAGGATCTCGTTTTTTCTGAATTCTCCGGCCGTTATAAAACCTGCTGCCCTCTGGGGGTTCCTGGCAAACTCCTGTCTTTCTTTAACCAGGTAATTCTCTAAAAGAGTCAGCTCCTTACTGTCTGGCCTCCGGCAAACGATCAACCTGAATATATCCCCCAGCTTCTCTTTATCAGAACGTTTATCCGCAACAAATTTTTCAGCCAGTACCCTGGACGCTTCAAGCACCTGTGGATCATTCAGCATTACCAGCGCTTGAAGTGGGGTCGATGTTTTTGACCTGACCACTTCACACTGGTCGCGGTTACTGGCATCAAACACCAGCAGGGCAGGGGGAGGAACC
>DATGXN010000172.1:0-12408 GCA_035298945.1 Chitinophagaceae bacterium
GGCACTCGAAGAATTGGGCGTTGACATCATCGAAGCCGGCTTCCCCATTTCAAGTCCGGGTGACTTCGAAGCAGTTGCCGAAATTTCCAAAGTGATCAAAAATGCACAGGTATGCGGACTCAGCCGCGCTGTTCATAAAGATATAGAGACTGCCGGTGCGGCACTCAGGTATGCAAAACGTCCGAGGATTCATACCGGTATCGGCACATCAGACAGTCATATTAAATCAAAATTCAACAGCACGCGTGAAGAGATCCTGGAACGCGCCATACAATGCGTGACCTGGGCCAGAAATTTCACAGACAATGTTGAATTCTATGCAGAAGATGCGGGTAGAACAGACAATGAATACCTCGCACGTGTAGTGGAAGCCGTCATCAAAGCTGGCGCAACAACAGTCAATATTCCCGATACAACAGGATATTGCCTGCCCGATCAGTATGGTGCCAAGATGGCCTACCTGATCAATAATGTTCCTAACATCGACAAGGCCATTCTTTCCTGCCATTGCCATAACGATCTTGGTCTGGCTACCGCCAACTCCATTTATGGAGCCATCAATGGCGCCCGGCAGATCGAGTGTACCATCAATGGTTTGGGAGAAAGAGCAGGGAACACTTCGCTGGAAGAAGTTGTGATGGTGATCAAACAACATCAGCACCTCGGACTTTACACCAATATCAAAACAGAGCAACTGAACCCGGTGAGCAGGCTGGTATCTGATACCATGAGAATGCCTGTGCAGCCTAACAAGGCCATCGTTGGCGCCAATGCATTTTCACATTCATCAGGTATCCACCAGGATGGATTTTTGAAAGATGCTCAAACGTACGAGATCATCAACCCGGTGGATGTGGGAGCAGACAGCTCCAAGATCATTCTCACGGCAAGAAGTGGGAGATCTGCCCTGGCCTATCGCTTCCGTAACCTGGGCTATGAATTCACGCGTAACGACGTAGACGTTCTTTACGATTGGTTCGTCAAGGTAGCGGATGAAAACAAGGAAGTCAATGACGAAGACCTCCTCGCACTCGTGAAAAAATACAAGGAAGAGACTATCTCGATTTGATAAACTTTTTTCTCATGTCCAGCTTTGGTGGCGTGGCCAAAAGCCACGCCTTTTTTAACCGCTGAGCAAGAACAAATAAAATGGGAACAACATTATTCGATAAGATCTGGCAGAAGCACCTGGTGACCACCATTGAAGGCGGCCCATCGGTATTGTATATCGACAGGCACCTGATCCACGAGGTGACTTCACCGCAGGCATTCAAAGGGCTTTCCAATAGAGGGCTGCAGGTATTCAGACCCAAACAGGTTGTGGCTACTGCGGATCATAACGTACCCACGCTGAACCAGCATCTTCCTATAAAAGAGGAACTATCACGAAAACAGGTTGAAGCTTTAAAAGAGAACTGTGCAGCTTTCGGCATAGAACTTTATGGCCTTGGACACCCGTTCCAGGGCATTGTGCATGTTATAGGGCCTGAACTCGGCGTCACACAACCGGGCATGACCATGGTTTGCGGCGACTCTCATACATCTACACATGGCGCTTTCGGCACCATCGCATTCGGTATCGGTACCAGTGAAGTTGAAATGGTATTGGCCACCCAATGCCTTTTGCAAACCAGGCCAAAACTGATGCGCATCAATGTGGATGGCAAATTGAATAAAGGAGTTCTTTCGAAAGATATCATTCTGCATGTGATCTCATTGATCTCTGCATCGGGTGCCACAGGATATTTTGTGGAGTACGCAGGCTCTGCGATCAGGGCGCTTTCCATGGAAGGCCGGATGACCATCTGTAACATGAGCATCGAAATGGGTGCACGTGGCGGATTGATCGCTCCGGATGAGGTCACCTTTGAATATATGAAAGGCAGGACATTCGCACCTGCTGGCGAAGCTTGGGATAAGGCAGTAGCTTACTGGAGAACATTGAAGACCGATGATGATGCAGTGTTCGACAAAGAACTGCACATCAAAGCGGAAGACATTGAACCCATGATCACCTATGGCACCAATCCGGGCATGGGTATTGGCGTAAGCAAACACATTCCTGCAGTTGAAGTGATTGACGACAGTGAAAAATCGAATTATATCAAGGCCCTACACTATATGGGGTTGCAGCCAGATACTGCCATCAAAGGCCAGAAAGTGGATTATGTATTCATTGGCTCCTGCACCAATTCAAGGATCGAAGATCTGAGGCTGGTAGCAGGATTTGTCAAGGGCAAGAAGAAAGCAGATAACGTTGAAGTGTGGGTGGTGCCCGGAAGCAAACAGGTAGAAAAGCAAGCTATTGAAGAAGGGATCGATAAGGTATTTGAAGCCGCAGGTTTCCAATTGCGCGGCCCCGGATGTTCTGCCTGCTTAGGTATGAATGAAGACAAGATCCCTGCAGGGAAATATTGTATCAGTACCAGCAACAGGAATTTTGAAGGTCGCCAGGGACCCAACGCGAGGACATTGCTTGCATCACCGCTGACTGCGGCACTTGCGGCAATTACTGGGGAAGTGGGAGACATCAGGGAATATTTGAGTTGATCAGGACGCCGCAAGTGCAGGTTGCAGGTTGCAGGTTACAGGTTGCAGAGAATCCGGAATTCGTAATTCGGAATAAAAAAATAAAATGTCAAGAAAACAAATACATATCGTCTCATCTTCCGCAGTTCCGTTGAACAGGGAAAACGTGGATACGGACCAGATCATTCCGGCCAGGTTTCTGAAAGCCACTACCAGGGATGGTTTTGGAAAAAACCTTTTCCGCGACTGGAGATATGAGAACGATGATGACACAAAACCCAAAAACGATTTTGTTCTCAACAGCAACAAATACTCCGGTACCATCCTGCTGGCAGGGAAAAATTTCGGATGCGGGTCAAGTCGTGAACACGCCGCATGGGCTTTGAAAGACCATGGCTTTGATGTAGTGGTCAGCAGTTTTTTTGCCGACATTTTTAAGAACAATGCACTGAATAATTTCCTGCTGCCTGTAACGGTATCACCAGCATTCCTGGAAAAACTTTTCAATGCGGTTGAACAGGATCCGACATCCGTGATCTCTGTAAATCTTCCTGATCAGAAGATCTCGATCGCGGCAACAGGTGAAGAAGAACATTTCGAGATCAATCCTTATAAAAAAGAATGCCTGCTGAATGGGTACGATGATATCGATTACCTGCTCAGCCTGAAAGGCAGAATAGAAGAATACGAACAACAACGAGAAAAAATATAATTGTATGCACAAAAACATTGCTGTCATACCGGGAGACGGGATAGGACCTGAAGTTACCACCCAGGCCATCAGGGTGTTGAATGCCATCGCGCATCAGTATGGACACCAGTTTTACTATAACACTGCCCTGATGGGCGCTGACGCGATCGACAAAACCGGGAATCCACTGCCCGATGAAACCATCAGGATCTGCGCAGAAAGCGACGCCATCTTATTTGGAGCCATCGGCCATCCTAAATACGATAACGACCCTACTGCCAAAGTAAGACCTGAACAGGGGCTGTTGAAACTGAGGAAATCATTGGGTCTTTTCGCCAATATCCGTCCTGTTAAAACCTATCCTTCATTGTATCATCTTTCACCACTCAAAGCCAATGCACTGGAGGCGGTTGATTTTGTGATCTTCCGTGAGCTTACGGGTGGTATTTATTTTGGTAAGAAAGAATTAAGTGCCGATGGAATGACTGCCATCGATGAATGCACATACAATGTGTCTGAGATCGAAAGGGTGTCAGAGCTTGCTTTCCAGTTCGCCATGAACAGGCGTAAGAAACTTACCCTGGTGGACAAAGCCAATGTACTTGAAACCTCAAGGCTGTGGAGAAAATGCGTTCAACAGATCGCAACAAAATATCCGGAAGTGAAGGTTGATTATATGTTCGTGGACAATGCAGCCATGCAGATCATCCTGAATCCAAAACAATTCGATGTGGTGCTGACTGAAAATATGTTCGGCGATATCATCAGTGATGAAGCCAGTGTGCTGGCAGGCTCACTGGGACTGCTGCCTTCGGCTTCCATCGGTGGCAAAGCTTTGTTCGAACCTATTCAT
Organism: Chitinophagaceae bacterium; assembly: GCA_035298945.1. GTDB lineage: Bacteria > Bacteroidota > Bacteroidia > Chitinophagales > Chitinophagaceae > Pollutibacter. The sequence goes on from DATGXN010000172.1 coordinate 4,074, forward strand.
GGATCTTATCCGCAGGCAGCTGGTAAAGACATTGCCAACCCACTGGGTTCCATTCTTTCCGTTGCCCTGATGCTGGAATTTTTCGGCTTGCAAACCGAGGCCACCGCTGTTAAGGACGCTGTGGACTGGACATTACAAAATGGATTTGTGACCAAGGATATTGACCCCGTGAATTTTTACTTTACCACTACCATCGGCGAACTTATTGCAGATCATATCATGAATAAAAAGCATGACGGTGTGAATAAAGCAAATATTGAGATCAGGAAGTCGACTATTATTTAATAGTCAAAAAAGTTCTTTTTGAGATAGCGGCATCTTTTGTATATTCGTTTAATAACGCACTCCACGTGTTGAACCGCATATACAATAAGAGCATCATCATTAGCACGGTCATTAACCTGATCGTGGTGGTGGTCATTATTATTTCCGCGGCTCACGGAGGTGGTGTGTAATATCAAACAAAAATATTCACGAACCCGCCTCCACCGAGGCGGGTTTTTTTATTTATCAGCTATGGCGAATTATTATAACAGCGAAACAGTGATCTGGCAGAACGGCCAGTTCGTAAAGGCTTCCGAAGCAAAGGTTGACCTGTACAGCCAGACCATGCATTATGGCTTTGGCGTGTTCGAAGGGATAAGGAGTTACAGAACGCATTCAGGTGAAACCAGGATCTTCAAAGCTGAAGAACATTTCACACGCCTGCAGAGGTCGGCCGAAACCCTCAGCATGCCCTACCCTTTCAGCAACGATGAACTCATTGAAGCCACTTACAAAGTGCTTGAGCTGAATGGCCAGCAGGATGCGTACATACGTCCTCTTGTTTATGCGCCTGCCAATATGAGCTTCGCAAAAAATACCGAAAGCAACCTCGCTATATTGACCTGGGAGATGGCGCCATTCCTCGGCGAGAAATTATTAAAGGTGATGAGTTCATCTTACCAGCGCCCGAATCCAAAAGGTTTTCATATCCAGGCAAAAGCAGTAGGTCATTATGTGAACTCGCTGCTGGCAAGTTATGAAGCCAAGTCAAAAGGATACGACGAAGCCCTGCTGAGTGATATCAACGGATTCCTGGCAGAAGCTCCTGGAGCCAATCTTTTCTTTGAAAAAGATGGAACTCTCTATACTCCTGCCACAGGAAATATTCTTCCCGGCATAACACGTGCTACGGTGATGGAGATCTGTGAGGAAATGAAAGTCCCGGTAGTAGAGAAACAGTGCACGTTTGAAGAACTGGCAGATGCTGATGCTGCATTTTTCTGTGGCACAGCTGCTGAAGTAGTGGGCTGGGAATCGATAGACAGCAAACCTTTACGCAAAACCTGGAACGATACGATAAGCAGGCAGATACAACTCGCCTATAAAGACAGGGTAACTGAAAAAACAGCAGAACTAACAACGATCTGATGACTGAATTAAACAAATACAGCAAAGTAATCACGCAGGATGTCACTCAACCTGCAGCGCAGGCCATGTTATATGGAATTGGTTTGACTGAAGAAGATCTGAAAAAAGCGCAGGTAGGCATATGCAGCATGGGTTACGATGGTAACACCTGCAACATGCACCTCAATGATCTTGCAGCTACTATCAAGAAATCGGTATGGGGCAACGATCTGGTAGGCCTTATCTTCAACACCATTGGTGTGAGCGACGGTATTTCCAATGGAACAGACGGCATGAGGTTCTCCCTCGTGAGCCGCGACATCATTGCAGATTCCATTGAAGCCGTATGCGGGGCGCAGTATTATGATGGACTCATTGCTGTTCCCGGTTGTGATAAGAATATGCCCGGTTCCCTGATCGCCATGGGCCGACTGAACAGGCCTGCCATCATGGTCTATGGTGGTACCATTGCACCAGGACATTATAAAGGAAAGAACCTGGATATCATTTCATCCTTTGAGGCCCTTGGTCAGAAGATCGCAGGGCAGCTGGATGAAGGAGATTTCAAAGGCATCGTAATGAACTCCTGCCCTGGCCCCGGTGCCTGCGGCGGTATGTATACAGCCAATACCATGTCTTCCGCAATTGAAGCGCTGGGCATGAGTCTTCCCTATTCATCTTCCAACCCTGCATTGAGTCCTGAAAAACAGAAAGAATGTGAAACTGCGGGTATCGCTATCCGTTACCTGCTTGAAAAAGATATCAAGCCGCGCGACATCATGACCAGGAAGGCGTTTGAAAATGCCCTTGTGGTTGTCATGGCACTGGGCGGTTCTACAAACGCTGTACTTCATCTGATCGCCATGGCCAGGTCGGTCGATATCGAGCTGACCCAGGATGATGTACAGGCTGTGAGCAACAGGATCCCTTTCATTGCGGATCTGAAGCCAAGTGGTAAATACCTGATGGAAGACCTCCATAATATCGGCGGTGTACCTGCCGTGATGAAATACCTGCATGCACAGGGATTGTTGCATGGAGATTGTTTGACCGTAACAGGTAAAACTGTTGCCGAGAACCTGGAAAATGTTCCTGCTTTGGATTTCGATTCGCAGAAGATCATCTTCCCCTTATCAGATCCTATCAAGCCCAGCGGACATATACAGATCTTATACGGCAACCTGGCTACTGAAGGCAGTGTGGCCAAGATCACGGGTAAGGAAGGCGAATTCTTTGAAGGACCTGCCCGTGTATTTGATGGAGAGAAAGACCTGATCGCAGGCATTCAATCCCATAAAGTAAAACCAGGTGATGTAGTGGTGATCAGGTATGTGGGCCCGAGAGGAGCACCAGGCATGCCTGAAATGCTGAAGCCGACATCTGCCATTATTGGTGCCGGGCTTGGCAAATCAGTTGCATTGATCACTGATGGAAGATTCAGTGGTGGAACCCATGGATTTGTGGTGGGTCATATTACTCCGGAAGCATTCAATGGCGGAAACATCGGCCTTGTGCAGGATGATGATATCATCAAGATCGATGCGGTGAACCGGACTATCGATGTGATGATCAGTAAGGAAGAATTAGACAAGAGAAGATCAGCCTGGAAGCAGCCTGCATTGAAGGCTACCAAAGGTGTACTTTATAAATACGCAAAACAGGTGAGCAGCGCAGCATTTGGATGTGTTACGGACGGCGACCCTGAACAGAAATAATTCAGAACATTTAAAATAACAGTTATGAGCACTGTTGACACCATAAAGAAAACAGTAACGGAATTGGATCTGCCAGAAATCAGGAAAGTATCGGGATCTGTAGCGGTCCTGGAAGCATGCCTGGCTGAAGGAGTCACTACCATCTTCGGCTATCCCGGCGGAGCCATCATGCCTATCTATGATGCACTGTACGACTATCGTGACAAACTGGAACATATCCTGGTGAGGCACGAGCAGGGTGCTACCCATGCGGCCCAGGGTTATGCCAGGGTGAGTGGAAGAACAGGTGTGGTGTTTGCCACCAGCGGTCCTGGTGCTACCAACCTGGTGACCGGTCTTGCTGATGCACTGATCGATTCCACACCGATGGTCTGCATCACAGGCCAGGTGTTTGCTCATCTTTTGGGAACAGATGCATTCCAGGAAACAGATGTGATCAACATCACTACGCCTGTTACCAAATGGAATTACCAGGTCACAGATGCCAGTGAAATACCTGCGGCCCTGGCTAAGGCATTTTACATTGCCAAAACAGGAAGACCCGGCCCGGTATTGATCGATATTACCAAGAACGCACAGCTCCAGCTGTTCGATTATGAAGGATATACACCTTGCACACATATAAGAAGCTATCGTCCTTCACCAGTGGTCAGGAAAGAATTCATTGCTGAGGCTGCCAAGCTGATCAATGAAGCAGAAAGACCATTCGTAATATTCGGCCAGGGCGTTATACTGGGCAGGGCGGAAAAAGAATTCAAAGCCTTCATTGAAAAATCAGGCATTCCGGCTGCATGGACCATATTAGGTCTTAGTGCTTTGCCAACGGATCATCCGCTCAATGTGGGTATGCTGGGTATGCATGGTAATTACGGACCGAATGTACTCACCAACCAGTGTGATGTGTTGATCGCTGTGGGTATGCGCTTCGATGATCGTGTTACGGGTCGTTTAGATAAATACGCGAAGCAGGCCAAAGTGATCCATCTTGATATTGACCCTGCGGAGATAGACAAGAATGTAAAAACTACTGTTCCTGTCTGGGGCGATTGCAGGGAAACTCTGCCGATGCTTACAGAAAAGATCGAACAGAAAGTTTATCCGCAATGGCTGCAAAAGTTCAAAGACCATCAGCAGCAGGAAGAAGAGATCGTGATCAAGGATGAACTCAATCCAAAGACAGATATCCTGTCAATGGGTGAAGTGATCAACATACTTAATGAACTATCCGGTGGCAATGCCATCATTGTTTCGGATGTAGGCCAGCACCAGATGGTAGCCTGCAGGTATGCCAGGTTCAACCAAAGCAGATCTAATGTAACCTCCGGCGGTTTGGGTACTATGGGCTTTGGCTTACCGGCAGCCATAGGTGCAAAATTCGGCGCTCCTGAAAGAACTGTGGTGGCAGTGATCGGCGACGGCGGATTCCAGATGACCATTCAGGAACTGGGTACCATTATGCAATCCAAAGTAAACGTGAAGATCCTGATCCTGAACAACAGGTTCCTGGGTATGGTAAGGCAGTGGCAGCAACTCTTCCATGAGAAAAGATATTCGTTTGTGGATATTGAAAGTCCTGACTTTGTCATGGTAGCCAAAGGCTACGGCATTGCGGGCCAATCGGTATCTGAAAGGGAGAACTTACGGGGAGCCATAGCCGAAATGCTCAACCACGACGAGGCTTACCTGCTGGAAGTGATGGTGGGTAAAGAGAACAATGTGTTCCCGATGGTACCGCAGGGAAGCGGAGTGGCAGAGATACGCTTGAAATAGCAGTGAGCAGTGAGCAGTGAGCAGTAAGCAGTGAGCAATTAGTTAATTAGTCAATTAGTCAATTTTATGAAACAGGAATTCACAATCACCGTATATACTGAAAATCAGATCGGACTATTGAATCGCATAGCGATCATGTTCTCCAGGAGGAAGATCAATATTGAAAGCCTGAACACCTCTCCTTCTGAGATCGAGGGCATTCACAGGTTCACTATTGTGATCCAGGAGTTTGAGGAAGTGGTGAAAAAACTGGTGCGCCAGGTAGAGAAGCAGGTGGATGTGCTGAAAGCATATTACAATACCAATGACGAGATCATCTGGCAGGAGCTGGCCTTATACAAAGTGCCCACCGAAGAGATCGCAGAAAAAGTGAAGGTAGAGCGTTTGCTCCGCGAGCACGGCGCAAGGGCCGTAGTGATCAGGAAAGACTATACCATTTTTGAAACCTCGAGGCACAGGGAAGAAACCGATAAACTGATATCGGTGCTCGAACCATACGGTCTGATCGAATTCGTAAGAAGTGCGCGCGTGGCGATCATCAAGAACAGTGCAGGCTTCCATGAAAAACTCAGGGAGTTTGAACAGGCAGAGCCTTCTGAAGAAGTGATCGAGAATGAATTCCTTGATAAGCAAGGCGAAGTATTCAGCATGTAATTCTATATACAACCAAAATCAAAAAATCTAAATCAACACAAATGGCTAAGCTTAATTTCGGTGGCACGGTGGAAAATGTGGTGACGCGCGAAGAATTCCCATTATCAAAAGCACAGGAAGTGCTTAAAAATGAAGTGGTTGCAGTGATCGGATATGGTGTACAGGGACCCGGACAGGCCCTGAACCAGAAAGAGAACGGCATCAACGTTATTGTAGGACAAAGGAAAAACTCCAAGAGCTGGGATAAAGCCGTACGTGATGGCTTCGTTCCGGGAGAAACTCTGTTCGAGATCGAAGAAGCCCTGGAAAAAGGTACTATTATCTGCTACCTGCTTTCTGATGCTGCACAGATCGCGATGTGGCCTACGGTTAAAAAACATCTTACCCCCGGTAAAGCATTATATTTCTCACACGGTTTCGGTATTACCTATAACCACCAGACTGGCATCAACCCTCCTGCGGATGTGGATGTATTCCTGGTTGCGCCAAAAGGTTCAGGTACTTCACTGCGCCGTATGTTCCTGCAAGGTCGTGGTTTGAATTCAAGCTATGCCATCTTCCAGGATGCTACAGGCCGTGCATTTGATCGCGTGGTGGCGCTGGGTATCGCTATCGGTAGCGGCTACCTGTTCGAAACCACTTTCAAGAAAGAAGTGTACTCAGATCTTACTGGCGAAAGAGGAACCCTCATGGGATGTATCCAGGGTATTTTCGCTGCACAATACCAGGTACTCCGCGACAGGGGACATAGCCCTTCAGAAGCATTCAACGAAACAGTTGAAGAACTGACCCAGTCACTGATGCCATTGGTAGCAGAGAATGGTATGGACTGGATGTATGCCAACTGTTCAACCACCGCACAGCGCGGTGCGCTCGACTGGTGGAAGAAGTTCAGGGATGCTACACTTCCTGTATTCAATGAACTGTACGACAGTGTTGCAGCAGGTAAAGAAAGCCAGCGCAGCATTGACAGCAACAGTAAGGCAGACTACCGCGAAGGACTGGAAAAAGAACTGGCGGAACTGCGTGACAGTGAATTATGGCAGGCAGGTAAAACAGTAAGAAGTCTGCGTCCTGAAAACCAGCCCGCAGCTGTTGAAGCCAAAGCCTAGCTGTAAAAGCAAGAGCATGATATCTACCCAAGCAAATAATACAATCAACGCTGAACATGCCAGGCTCGTTAGCGAGCTTGGCATGGATTTCAGCGCCACCCTGGAGAGAGTAAGGAAAGTGGCTTATAAAACCCCGCTGGTTCTGAACCTCAATTTGTCCCGCAAATACGCCTGCAACGTTTTTCTCAAACGTGAAGATCTGCAGGTAGTGCGTTCATATAAACTGAGAGGTGCTTATAATATGATGAGTCGCCTCCCCCAGGAACAATTGGCTAAAGGTGTTGTTTGTGCCAGTGCCGGTAATCATGCCCAGGGTTTTGCATACAGTTGCAAAAAGCTGAATGCAAAAGGAGTGATCTTCATGCCCGTGATCACGCCCAAACAAAAGATCAACCAGACCAGGATGTTTGGAGAGGATGCCGTAGAGATCAGGCTGGTGGGTGATAATTTCGATGAATGTGCGGTAGCTGCAAAAGCCTATACCGAACAGAACGGCATGACCTTCATCCCTCCTTTCGAAGATGCCAGGATCATCGAAGGTCAGTCTACCGTGGGCCTCGAAATCTTGCAGGACCTTACACATATCGATTACATTTTTCTGCCGGTTGGCGGAGGCGGACTTGCCGCGGGTGTTGGTCTTGTATTCAAAAATTTCTCACCATCAACAAAAGTGATCGGCATAGAACCCGAAGGTGCTCCCTCGATGAAGGAAGCATTCAGGCATGGTCATCCCGTGACACTGGAACATATCGACCGGTTTGTTGACGGAGCTGCAGTTAAAAGAGTGGGTGATCTTACTTACAGGGTCTGCAGCCAGGTATTGGACGATATGGATGTGGTAGCAGAAGGTAAGATCTGCTCTACCATACTCAAATTATATAACGAAGATGCCATCGTAGTTGAACCAGCAGGAGCATTATCCATTGGAGCCCTGGACGACTATGCAGATCAGATCAAAGGCAAAACAGTTGTTTGCGTGGTCAGCGGCAGCAACAATGATATCGACCGCATGCCCGAGATCAAAGAAAGATCATTGCAGTACGAAGGCCTCAAGCATTATTTCCTCATCCGGTTTGCGCAACGTCCCGGCGCCCTTAAGGAGTTCGTCAATGACGTTCTCGGAAAAACAGACGACATCACCAGGTTTGAATACATGCAAAAAACAAACAAGGAAGCTGGTCCTGCGCTCGTAGGAATTGAACTCCAAAGCAAGCATGATTACGAAGCCCTGGTCAACAATATGTCTGATCGCGGCATAGACTACACAGAGATCAATAAAGACGATACGCTGTTCGGCTATCTGATTTGACGGTAACATGTTGGTTGTCATGATCTACTGCGAAAACTTTTTTTCTGCACGTTGTTTCTTTATGGCATTAATGACATAACATTCCCGCACAACCGCTCCCATTCATTTTTTTTCGGATCAGAAAAATTTTTTCATTCAATCAACTGGTTAACAGAGCGTTACTGAAAATGATGCGATGCAGTTGAATTTTCTATTTCATTTGAACAAGAAACTTAGATGATTTTCGTTGCTGCAATTCAATAAATGTGGATTACTGGCATGTTTTCACACCACCCGACTTTGCATTAAATTGATTATCAAATGCGAAAAAAATAGTTAATAACATTTGATAAAAATATCAGCAACAATTCTAATTTTAATACACCGATATCTCTTCAAAGGCT
>DATGXN010000173.1:0-10000 GCA_035298945.1 Chitinophagaceae bacterium
AATATCACACTTCCCGGTCCGGTAAAAGCAGCCATCGAAAGAAAAATAGAGGCCGAACAGGAAGCGCAGAAAATGCAATTCGTGTTACAGAAAGAAAAACAGGAAGCCGAACGTAAACGTGTGGAAGCCCAGGGTATTTCAGATTATCAGCGCATCATCAGCGAGTCGCTCTCAGACAGGCAATTGCAATACGAGCAGATCAAAGCCATGAAAGAACTGGCAGGCTCACCAAACTCAAAGATCATAGTAATGCCGTCTAAAGGTGGAGCTCCTTTGTTGATTAATGCGCAGTAAAATAGATAGATAGATAGATAGGGAAATAGGAAGATAGGGAGCTTTTTAAAAACGGAAACTTCCTATCTTCCTAATTCCCTATTTTTCTATTTCTTTTTACCCTTCTTATGCGGTGCTGCTTCATCGTCTACTCTGAACGATAACTGGCAGATCACGCCAAATGTGGTGATCTTTCCGTCTTTTACATGCGCTTTGATGTCTTTGACATATACAGAGTCAATATTCCTGACAGTCTTTGAAACCTCGGTAACCGCATTGCGCATGGCATCTGCAATACTTTTCTCCGAATGCGCTATTACTTCAATAACTTTTACAATACCCATAATATCTGATTTTGATTAAACAATAACTATCCTAATGTAATCAAAGGCTTCAGCGGTTGGTGATAAATTGGATAACTGGTTTGTGTCAAATATTATCTTTCGGTAATTTGTCGTACCAAACAGCAAAAATGAAAAGACTTCCCCTGCGTCTCCGTGTTCCCCTTCTGTGTCTCTGCGTCCTCCTCTGTGTCTCCGCGTTCCCCCAACAAAAAATGGATTTTGAGTCCTACAACCCTGTTTCCACGCTGGTTGTGCCGGAACACAAACCAACGAGATCGAAATTCCCGTTCATAGATATTCATAACCACCAGTTCAATATGCCCACCATGGACCTCGGCACGCTTGTCACCGAAATGGACAAGCTCAATATGGCCATCATGGTGAATCTTAGCGGCCAGTCGGGAGAAAACATTGTGAAATCAGTCAGCAACATCAAATCAAATTATCCCAACAGGTTCATCGTATTTGCCAATGTGGACTGGACAGGAGTTGGATCCCCAGGCTGGGCGGAGAAAGCGGCTAAGCAGTTGGAAGAAGATGTAAAAAATGGAGCCCGGGGTCTTAAAGTCTATAAGAACCTCGGCTTTTCAGTCAAAGATGTGGACGGAAAACGGGTGAAGGTAGACGATCCCCGTCTTAACCCCGTATGGCAAAAATGTGCCGAGCTAAAAATTCCTGTGCTCATTCATACTGCAGATCCCAAATCATTCTGGGATCCCATCGACGATAAAAACGAGAGATGGCTGGAGCTTGTAACCCACCCCAACCGCAAACGCGGTCCTGATAATCCAGTGCCTTTCGAAGACCTGATCCTTGAGCAACAGAATATGTTCAGGGCAAATCCAAAAACGCCTTTCATCGCAGCGCATTTCGGCTGGTTGCCGAACGACCTCGAAAGGCTGTCGAAATTACTGGACCAGTTGCCTAATGTGAATGTTGAATTTGGTGCTGTGATTGCTGAACTGGGCCGTCAGCCTAAAATGGCGAAGAAGTTCTTTGAAAAATACCAGGATCGCATTCTGTTCGGAAAAGATTCATGGGTTCCCGAAGAATATGCTACGTATTTCAGGGTGCTGGAAACTGAAGATGAATATTTTCCCTATCACAAAAAATATCACGCATTCTGGAGAATGTACGGGTTGGGCCTGCCAGATCGTATTCTAAAAAAAGTGTATTACGATAATGCGGCAAAGCTTTTGAAAATAGATAGATAGAGAGTTAGCGAAATAGAGAGCATCCTTATTGCAAGCTGCATATAGAATGCTCCCTATTTCCCTATCTCTCTATCTATCTATTTTATCAATCCTTTCCTTTAAAGTATGATAGTCCGTGTACCCTTTAGCAATAAGATAGAATTTCAGATCATCTGTTTGCATCAGCACGGCGGGGAAGGCGGTCACCTGCAACTGGCGGCATAAAGAAAAATCATAGTAGGCCTTTTCTTTATATTCCTCTGATCTGAGTTTTTCATAAAACTCCTCTGCAGGAATATTATATTTTTCCAGCAAATGCCTGTAAGCTTCATCATCGGTAAGATCACGGCCATCGATGTGTAATGCTTTCTGAAGATCTGCAGCAAAATGTACAGTATCCTCAGGATGGTAATCCCTGAACACCGCCATTGCAATCGCAGCTTTTTCTGAATGAGGGAACCAGTCGCTCCGATCAGGGTTATTGATATGCCATAGATATTCATCACCGAATTTCACGCCGGTCAGCTCTTCCACATTTTTATAAGCTCCTTTAATATAGCCAGCCATCTTCCCTATATGCTGTGCCGATTCAACCGGTATCATTCCTCCCGATAAGGTTTCGAAATCCAGGCGATCCTTGTACTCATCATAGATCCTGGTCATCACCTTACTGAAACCATAACACCATCCGCAATAGGCATCGTAACAATAAATTACCAGTGGTCTTGTCATACTCATCAGCTTTTTACTTTTTCATATCGGTCCTCATAATCTTCTCTTATAGTTCCCATGATCCTATCCCAGAATAAAAAATACAGGCCATAATTGCCTTTAAAATACTGGTGATGCTGGTTGTGGTTCACTGAAGTATTCACCCATTTGCCTATCGGGTGCCTGGCAAAACCTTTCGGATAAAGTTCATACCCTAAATGACCATACACATTGTATGCGATCATGAACATAAAGAACATAGGAAGATGGAATGTATGAATAGGGATCGTAAATAAAAAAATGGGTACGATACCTACTTCGATGATCGCCTCCAGTGGATGAAAAGCATAAGCAGCCCAAGGAGACGGATTAGTAGATTTATGATGAACCAGGTGCATGAGCCTGAATAAAGCAGGATGATGCATTAACCTGTGCATCCAGTAGAAATAAGTATCGTGCATGAGCAGCATGAGCAGGAAAGCAAAAAAGAAATAGGCTCTGCCATACAGATCGATATCTGTGTAAAAGGTAGTATAGGGCCTGATGCTTGTATTCAGTAACAAAACGGGAACCGTTGCAAAGATCAGAATCGTCATCACCGAATACATGATCTCCCGGATGTAATCCTTATTCCCGGGGAACTTTTCCTGGATCTTTTTTAATGGGGTCTTATTTCTGAACAGAACATAAAAGATGAGAAAGGCAACTCCGGCTGCCAGGAAATACCTGGTACCTACCTTTTCTACGATCCCAAAATATTTTTCCCAAAGCATGATGCAAAGTTCCTAAATCCCGGGCACAAAATGCCAGTTAAAGCTCAATCCAGTTTTACACTGTCAAGGTTGAACAGCTCTGGATTCTTAGGTGTTTTGTCTGCATAAAATCTCCGGATACGCTCCATATCTTTCTCTTTATTCCCGGTCAGATAAACCACTTCACCCAATCCTGCTACTTTGTTCTTATAATCCAGGTACCCAAGCATTACGGGCACCCCGGCACCTAATGCGGCATGATAAAATCCCGATTTCCATTTGTCCACTCTTTTTCGGGTGCCTTCAGCAGCCATCAACAGGTAAAGCCTGTCCGTAGAATTAAACCTGGTTACAATCGACTCCACCAGGTTCTGGCTTTTGGATCTCTCCACAGGTATGCCGCCAGTGGAATCAAAAATGGCCCTGAACGGAAATTTGAACAGCTCTTTCTTGGCCAGGTATTTTACCGGCAGTTTCAGGATCTTAAACGCCGCAAGTGCATAGACAAAATCCCAGTTGGATGTATGCGGAGCTGCTATGACGATGCATTTTTTAATGTCAGGCGGAATAGTCTCTCCAACCTTCCAGCCGTTTAATTTGAACAACCAAACCAGAAAACCTGTGATCATTTTATAAAATTAAGGAAACACAGAGACGCAGAGAACAACACGGAGACACAGAGAAATATCATCATTCCCACAACTTGCCCCGACCTCGTCGGGGTTTATCACATTCCAAGAATTGGCTTCGCCATTTTTTAGTGTGCTTCCAGCCAATTTTCCCCAACACCCGCTTCAGCAATAACAGGCACACCATTAGGCAGAGGAAGAGCCGATTGCATATTCTCAAGTACCAGAGCTTTCAATGCATCAGCTTCATCCCTGTAAGCATCAAACACCAATTCGTCATGTACCTGCAGGATCATCCTGCTCCTCAGTTTTTCCTTCTTAATGGCGTTTTGCACTTTCACCATGGCCATCTTGATCATATCAGCAGCAGTACCCTGTATCGGCGAGTTGATCGCGTTTCTCTCAGCAAAACCTCTTACTGTGAAATTGGCACTGTTGATATCCTTCAGCCATCTCTTCCGGCCCATCAGTGTCTGCACATAACCTTTATCACGTGCGAAGTTGATGGTATCTTCCATGTACCTGGTGATGCCAATGAATTCTTTCTTATAATTATCAATGATAGTCTTTGCCTCTGTTCTGGAAATACCAAGATTATCCGCAAGGCCAAATGCACCCTGCCCATAAATGATCCCGAAATTCACACTCTTGGCCTTATACCGCATTTCCTTTGTCACATCTGCCTCTTCTATATTGTACACCTTGGCAGCCGTTGCAGTATGAATGTCCTTATGCAACCTGAAAGCCTCGCACATATTCGGGTCACCGCTGATGGCTGCAACTATTCTCAGTTCTATTTGTGAATAATCCGCCGAAACCAATACCCTGTCCTTATCCCCAGGTATAAAAGCCTTCCTGATCTCCTTTCCCCTGTCCGATCTGATGGGAATATTCTGCAGGTTCGGATTATTGCTCGCCAGCCTTCCCGTTACGGCCACCGCCGACCCGTAAGTGGTGTGCACTCTTCCCGTCCTTGGATTGATCAATAACGGCAACGCATCAACGTAAGTGGACTTAAGTTTCGTCAGTTCGCGGAAGATCAATACATCAGCAGGTACAGGATGAAGATGCGACATTTTCAACAACACATCTTCGCCAGTGGCATACTGCCCCGTTTTGGTCTTTTTTGCTTTGGGATCCAGTTTGAGTTTTTCAAACAACACTTCCCCCAACTGCTTTGGTGAAGCGAGATTGAATCTCACCCCAGCCTGTTGGTATACCCGTTCTTCGGCAATTTTTGCTTCCTTATCCAACTCAACAGAATAATCTTTCAAAAAGCCCTCATCAATTTTTACCCCCTCATACTCCATGTCTTTCAGCACCTGTACCAGCGGATTCTCCACTTCATAAAAAACTTTTTCTACATCTTTCACTTTGAGTTCGTTGATAAAGATGTTCTTCAATTGTAAAGTGATGTCCGCATCCTCCACCGCATACTCCTTGATCTTATCCAGCTCAACATCACGCATGGTGCCCTGCCCCTTACCTTTTTTCCCGATCAATTCTTCAATATGCACGGGTTCATAGGCCAGGTACTGGGCACTCAAAAGATCCATGCCGCGCTTGCCATCTGGTTCAATGACATAATGAGCCAACATGGTATCGAAAATCTTTCCCTTCAATTCATGATCGTAATTCTTCAGAATGAGCAGATCATATTTGAGATTCTGTCCTACCCAGGTCACATCTTCCTTATCAAAAAGTTGACGGAACTGATCCAGGATCTTCATGGTTGACTCACGATCAGCAGGACAAGGAATATAATAACCCTCGCCCGGTTTGAAAGAAAAACTCAGTCCAACAAGTTCAGCCCGGTTCGCATCAATGCCTGTAGTTTCCGTATCAAATGATATCTCTGTTTGTTTCATCAACAACCCAAGCAGTTCATTGATCTCCTGGGATGTTGCGGCTACATGGTATTGATGTGGGGTATTATTGATATTCTTCTCCGCGATCAGGCCCGATTCAACAGGAGCATCTTCCGCTTCTTTTTTCTGCGGGACATTATTTGTCTTAGCTGCTGGTTGCGGTACCGGATTGCCAAACAGATCCTGTTGCACACCCACATTGTTCTCAAATACATTGAATTCCTCTCCCAGTATCCTCTTGCCTAATGTTCTGAATTCAAGATCAACAAACACTTCTTTCAGGGCTTCTTTATTCATTGGTTTCACCGAGAAATCCTCTTCATGAAATTCAACAGGAACACTGGTGATGATGGTGGCCAGCTTTTTGCTCATCACGGCCAGGTCCTTTCCATTCCGCACTTTCTCTCCCAATGCACCTTTGATACTTTCTGCGTTAGCAAGAACATTCTCCAGCGTTTCATACTCTGCCAATAGTTTGGCCGCTGTTTTTTCACCCACACCGGGAATGCCGGGGATATTATCAACAGCATCACCCATCAAGCCAAGGATATCGATCACCTGTGAAACATTCTTGATTCCCCATTTCTCACAAACCTCTGTGGGACCCAGGATCTCAAAATCACTCCCCTGGTATGGAGGCTTATAGATCTTGATATTTTCACTGACCAGTTGTCCATAGTCCTTATCGGGTGTAACCATGTACACTTCGTAGCCAACTTTCTCAGCCTGCTTTGCCAATGTTCCGATCACATCATCCGCTTCAAATCCATGCGTTTCAATAATGGGAATATTCAGTCCTTGTATGATACGCCTGATATCAGGAAGCGAAGCCAGCAGATCTTCAGGAGCTTCCTGCCTGTTGGCCTTATACTCTGCATAATCGGTATGCCTTTCAGTGGGTTCGGCCGTGTCAAAACATACTGCCATATGAGAAGGCTTCTGCTTGTTGAGCAGATCGATCAATGTGTTTGTAAAACCAAACTGTGCATTGGTGTTTTTCCCTTTACTCGTGAATCTGGGGTTTCTTATCAGTGCATAATAAGCCCTGAAAATGAGTGCAAATGCATCCAGCAGGAATAACTTTTTTTCCATGTGTTCTTGTTTCAGGATTAGGCCTGAATATTAAAATCTTGTTCTGAGAAAATGGGGAAGCATTTTCCTCCAGGTTGGCCAATCGTGCGTGACATCGCCGCCCCAGAGGTCCAGTTCATGCGGGATACCCTTCGACGACAGCACACCGGAGAAACGCCTGTTTGCCTCAGGATCTTCATAATCTCCCTGGCCCGCAGCAATGATGATCTTCCCACTTCGGATCTGTTCAAGAATTACATGGTTAGTAAGATTGGGAATATAATGTATGGGCGAATTGTAATAAACCTCCTCATCATAATATCCATCTGTGTATTCCATGAGATCGTACACGCCACTCATGGCTATAACACCGTTGATGAGGTCAGGACGTTTCAGGAAAAGATTCATGGAATGCAGCGCGCCGAATGAAGCCCCGGATACAACGATAGGAGTTTCCCAGGAAGTAGCATTCTTTATGAAAGGAACTACTTCATGATAGATATACTCATTGAACTGATTATGCCGGATAGCCTTATGTGCACCTTCCATATGTTTATTGAGCCAGCTTTCCGTATTAATACTGTTTACAGAAAATACTTTCACTTTACCCTCTTCGATAAACGGAGCAAGATGATCTATCAGCTGAAAGCGCTCATATTCCAGGTAATCTGCAGCGGCAGTTGGTACCAAAAGCAATGCAAAACCATGATGTCCATAGGTAACCACAGGCATTTCCTTGCCAAGTGAAGGCGAATGCCAGAATGTTATTTTTCTTTCCATTTTAAAAAAATATAAAAATTAGACAGATTTGATTTCGTCCCAGAGTTCCAGGTAACACTGTGCAGCATAACTGTTCTTTGCATAAACCCCAATGGGAGCCAGGTGTATACCCATCTTCTCAACGTCAGAAAGGTAGGGTATATAATTATCAAAAAACTTCTTGTCACTGTATAATTCTTCCATCACTTCCTTATGCAAATTCTTCCTCAGATCTGCCATAGTGAAAAAACATTTCAGGCGCGATCCTTCTATATCCTTGTCTTTAAAATAGTCCTTTACCATATGATAAGTCCTTACTGATAAAGTTGTTGGTATCACCGGCATGAGAACCAGGTCCGCGGCATTGAAAATATTCAATGCCAATGAAGAAAGTCCGGGAGGACAATCGATAAAAACGTTATCGTAATTCTTCTTCAGCGTGTTCAATAAACCCTTGATCAGTTTCTTATTGGAAGTGAGTTCATCATGCAGAATATCAAGACTTTTTGCAGACTGATCGGCAGGGAGGATATTAAGATGCTCATAGTCTGTTTCCATGATAGCATCTTCAAGATCTGTTTCTTCATTGAGTATCCCTTTGATCCCACCCTTATTGAATTTGCTTTTTACTTTGAAGTAGAAAGATGCCGATCCCTGCGGATCAAAATCCCATATCAGGGTCCTGTTTCCGTCCAGTGCGGAATAATAGGCCAAATTAACAGTCGATGCGGTTTTCCCTACGCCACCTTTCAGATTATATAATGCATAAACTTTCATAACCACTGGTTAATTCAACTAAGTTAAAAGCATAGTCTGTACGGAAGTGAAAAATCGGGATAAATGAGGAATTATTATTGTACCAGATCAGCTGATCTGTTTCATCTGCTCCAGTTTCTTCTGCAGGTCGAGCATTTCGTCCCTCAGTCTTGCTGCCTCCATGAAATCCAGGTCCCTGGCAGCCTTCTCCATCTCTTTTTTAGTCTTAGCAACGGCTTTTTCAACCTGGGGAATGGTTTGATAAATTTCCTGGTCTTCAGCGGCTTGGGATACCAGTTCATCGTCAGGACCCAAAGCCTTGGGATCGTGAAGATCATATCCTTTGATGTCCAGTACCGAGGTTTGCGCGAATACCTGCTGTTTACTTTTAAATATAGTCCGGGGAGTGATGCCGTGTAAAGTGTTGTATTCCACCTGTTTCGCTCTTCTTCTGTTGGTTTCGTCAATGGTCTTCTGCATACTGTCGGTCATCTTGTCTGCGTAAAAGATCACCGTCCCGTCCACATTCCGGGCTGCCCTGCCCGCCGTTTGTGTCAACGACTTCTCATTTCTCAGGTAGCCTTCTTTATCGGCATCCAGGATGGCCACCAGTGAAACCTCAGGAAGGTCCAGGCCCTCCCTCAGCAGATTCACCCCTACCAATACATCTATCTCACCCAGCCGTAGCTGGCGGAGTATTTCCACCCGGTCCAACGTATCCACTTCGCTATGGATGTATTTGGATTTGATATTGATCCGGTGGAGGTATTTGTCCATTTCCTCGGCCATTCTTTTGGTCAGTGTAGTGACAAGAACCCGATCTCCTTTTTTGATCCTTTTGTCTATCTCATCCAGCAGGTCGTCGATCTGGTTTTTACTGGGCCTGACTTCGATGGGCGGATCCAGCAAACCGGTCGGCCTCACTACCTGCTCGATCACCACACCCCCACATTGCTCGAGTTCATAATCGCCAGGTGTTGCCGAAACATAAATGACCTGGTTCAGCATATTCTCGAACTCATGAAAATTGAGGGGTCTGTTGTCTAAAGCAGAAGGCAATCGGAACCCATAATCAACCAACACCATTTTCCGGCTCCGGTCTCCACCATACATCCCACTGACTTGCGGAATGGTCTGGTGACTTTCATCGATCACACAGAGAAAATCACGGGGGAAATAATCCAACAGGCAGAACGGCCTGGTACCGGGTTTTCTTCTGTCGAAAAACCTCGAATAGTTTTCAACCCCGTTGCAGTAGCCAAGTTCCCGGATCATTTCCAGGTCATAGTTCACGCGCTCACTTAATCGCTGCGCTTCAATGAACTTACCAGTAGATTTAAAATAATCCACCTGCGCTATTAATTCGTCCTGGATCTCATAGAGGATCTGCTGCATCATTTCTTTCGGCGCGAGGTATAGATTTGCTGGGAAGATGGCCACATTGTCGAAGACATTCATCCGTTTGGATGTCTGTACATCGATAGATTCGATCTCTTCAATTTCATCGCCGAAAAAACTGATGCGGTAACCGTAGTCCAGGTAGGGCAGATTAATGTCAACCGTATCACCTTTCACACGGAAGGTGCCCCGGGTAAAATCTGTTTGGGTTCTATTATATAATGAATTCACCAGGCTATGCAGAAA
>DATGXN010000174.1:0-2496 GCA_035298945.1 Chitinophagaceae bacterium
GCAACCACTTGAATACTACCGTGGATAATGATGGTATCCCAGATAGTCAAACCTGCGATAAATGCTTTTATTGCCTGCCTTGGATGCTCCCCGCTGCCAGTGAGATTCAACAACGCAAGGCTGCCTTTTAAGAATCCATAGCTAATGGCAAAAAGCACAGCTGCTCCCAATAAAATCGTTATACCCCCCAGGATCCGTTGCAGCATTTTGTCGGGCCGATCTAAACATTCCTGAAGAGCAATGGCTCCACCCAGTATGAAAGACAGTAAAGCAAATACTCTGAATTCACTGTTGAGGCGTACATAATTGACCAGAGGAAGTTCTTTATAGAAAGGCAGTACAAGTTCACTGGAAAGGACCAGGAAAACCAGGCCTACGATAGAGAAATATATTGCGGGCCCCCTCATCTTTCTAAAAAAAACAGCCGCCAGCGAACCCAGCAGAAGGATCCCCATAAAACAGTTTCTCATGGAAATATCGTTCCTGAAAAAAGCATCATTTTTTGTTATTGGCAGCGAAAAAAGAAAACTGATCCAGGAGGCTGTGGTGGTGGAGTTTTGGAGGCTGACCTGGTTACCGATGGGACTGTTCCTGTTTGTGAATGGAAGTACTTCGCTGTAGCCATAGATCATTCCACCGCAAAGTAGTAGGGTGGCTAGAACCAATACTGCTAATCTGGCCCATTGTTTTTGTCCCAGGAGATTAAAATAGAATAACAAGGGGACGCAATAAAGGATGAAACCAATTGATATGCCTGGATGAGCTGATGTCAGCAGCCAGAAGCATGAGAGCAGCGAAGCGAGAAAGTATTTTAACTCTCCGCTACGCTGATAGGAGATCAGAAAAAATAAACATACCGGAAAGAGCGCTGCGCCCGTGATCCAGTTGAAATGTTGGAGATGTCCTACTACAAATCCACTGCATGCATAGGATGCCGCGGCGAGTTGCCGTATATATTTATCGGTCAGCCAGAGGCCGCTCAGCATGTACATTCCCCATACGGCAAGGAGAAGGTATCCGAGCATTTCAAAAGTGAATGAATAAGCGTTGTACCCGGGAACTAATGCGATCAGCCAGGTCCCAGGATTCCAGTAGCCGAGGCTCATATCTCCGTAGACTGGAAAGCCGTAATTCAGGTATGGGTTCCACAATGGAAAATTTCCTGCATGCAGCGATTCCGAAAGAAAGAATTTAAGTGGGAAGTAAGCAGAAAAAAAATCGTTCTTGATTGCAAACTGAAATAAAGCGACGGGCAGAAATGCAATGAGGACGATTAAAAAACATGTGATGATGGGATGTTTTTCAAAAATCTGCTTCATTGCACTAATTTAGGATCATAAGTTGAATATACTGATGATTGAAGAACCGCGGTCGATAACATGTATTTACTGTGAGGGAGAAGCGAAACTATTTGAAAAAAGGGCATACCACAGATATGCGCCGGAGTATGGGCCTTACAGAATTTTTATCTGCAAAACTTGCGGTACTCTCCTGACCAACCCGGTTCCGGATGAAGAGGTTACTAATGCAATGTATAAGTCTTTCGATGGGGGGATGTTCAGCAAAGTGCGAGAGCTAAGAAGAAGATATCCATTGAAAACCTGGTTTCGCCAGTGTTTGAAACATATGATGCAAGGAACAGGTCTTGAGCGCAACAAAACTTTTACATGGATTGATATAGGTGGAGGAGAAGGCGAAATGAGCGAGTTGATGTTGAGGCAGTTTCCCAACCATAAAGGAACAGTACTGGATTTTCATAGTGCTCCTGAACGTCTCAAGGGCCACCCTGTTACCTGGATCGCTACTGATCTGAATAAGGCATTTTCTGATGAATTGGAACAGGCTGACCTGATATTTGCCATCACCGTCCTGGAGCATATGGCAGACCCTGTTAATTTTATCCGGTCTGCTCTGGGCCTGCTCAAGCCGGGAGGAGTATTATATTTAAATTGTCCAAGAGCTGATAGTACTGCATTCAAAATATTGAAAAAGAAATGGCCCTATTATATTCCGGGAGAACACATTACCATACCCACCATTAAAGGGCTTGAAAAACTTCTGCAAAGGGAATGTTCCAGGCTTTTGAAAGAGGGGTATGAGGTTAAGGTCAAACCGGTTATCCTGCCTTACCCATTTGGTTTTTATGTGGGATACTATCTTCCGTTTCTGGAGAAGGTATTTCCTTTTTCATTTGACGTCTATTTGCCTACAGGATTACTGGAGTGCCAGGTCAAACGTCTTCATTGATATTGATCTTTTTATTGATCAGGAACAGGGGCCTTTTTTTTGTCTCGGTAAATAAACGTGCCACATATTCTCCCAGCAACCCGGTGGCCATCAGTTGTATGCCTCCAAATAGCATCACAGCAATGATGATTGAGGTCCAGCCTTCAACCGTTTTGCCATTCAAGTGGGCGATCAACGCGAATATTGCAAAACAAAATGCAGCCAATGAGATAATGACGCCAATCAATAAGCTTATCCGCAATGGTTTAA
>DATGXN010000175.1:0-5318 GCA_035298945.1 Chitinophagaceae bacterium
CGGGGTGAAAAAGAATCGTTATCAGGCCCAACGATCAGGTTCACATAATAAGCGAAGATGGCTGTGAGGTTACCCGCCAGCGGATCTGTACCCTGTATCCTGTTCTCATTGAATTCGAGCGGTTGGAACTCCACATACCTGAAGAGTACATCGTTGTCCATATAATTGACTAGCGGGCTCTGGTATGTTGAATTGTAAATGGGCCGCGCAGCCTGTACAGTCAATGTGGCCTGGTATACATTTGTTTCAGTGTTTCCGGTAAGATTCAACAGGAAGTTACAGGAGATCTTTTCCTGGGGACCATATTCTTCCGTGGTCCATTTTCTTTTGTTCAGAAAGTCAGTGAGTGCTGTCTGTAAGGTTTTGAAAACTTTCCTGTCTATCGAAGTGGGGATCTGCTGATAATTTACAGTCACCCTGGCATTCAGTTCCTGGGCTTCAGCAGAGAATGAGATCGCAAGCAATCCCGCAACTACCAGTGTTTTTATTTTATGCATATGCAGAACGGATTATCTGGTCAACGATGTCTTTGGCCACTGCAGATTTTGATTTGGTTTCAAAAGCAAATTCATTCCCTGCTTTATCAAATATCGTGATCTTGTTGGTATCATGTCCAAATCCCGCACCGGCATCCTGAAGTGAGTTCAAAACGATAAGGTCAGCATTCTTATTCTGGAGTTTTTCCACCGCATTGACTTTTCCGTCATTTGTCTCAAGGGCAAATCCAACAAGGAACTGGCCCTTCTTTTTCTGCTGGCCGAGACTTTTCAATATGTCTTTTGTTTTAGCGAATGCCAGGCTCCAGTGGTCTTCTTTCTTTTTGATCTTTTCATCTGCCACTTCAGCGGGCGTGTAATCAGCCACTGCCGCTGCCATCACCGCTAAATCAATATTGGCAAATTCTTTTACACAAGCGTTATACATCTGTTCCGCAGTCTGCACCCTTTTCACCGTAAGTCCGCTGAGATCATGTTCTGCAGAAACAGGTCCTAACACCAGGGTGACATCGGCTCCCCTGTCAGCAAGTTCTTTCGCAATGGCAATACCCATTTTACCGGAAGAATGATTGCCTACGAATCGGACAGGGTCAATGGGTTCGTAGGTTGGACCGGCTGTAACCAATGCTTTCCTGCCCTTAAGTTCACCTCCAACGGAAAAATGTTTTTCAAGATAAGAAATGATCTCCTCCGGCTCCGCCATCCTTCCTTCCCCATACAATCCGCTTGCGAGCTCACCGTTGTTGACCGGTATGATCTTATTTCCAAAGGAGCTGATCTTGTCCAGATTCATCTTCGTGGAAGGATGCTTCCACATGTCTTCATCCATGGCCGGAGCAACAAATACGGGACAGGTTGCTGAAAGATAAATAGCCTGCAAAAGGTTATCGCAGGTTCCATTGGCCATTCTGGATAAACTGTTGCAGCTCAGTGGGGCGATCACCATGGCATCTGCCCATCTGCCGAGCATCACGTGGTTTGCCCAGGTGTTATTATCGAACAGATCGTGAAGAACCGCGTTTTTAGATAAGGTGGAAAGTGTAAGAGGAGAAATAAAATCCTTTGCTGCGTTCGTCATTACCACTTTGACTTCAGCCCCCGCTTTCACCAATAAGCGCACCAATATTGCCGATTTGTAAGCAGCGATACTGCCGGTTATTCCAAGTAATATTTTTTTATCCTTTAAGCCCATATTGACTGCATAAAAAAAGCGACAGTACATGCCGCTTCAGATATTTAAATAAACTCGCTGTCAGTTCTGTTATCAGCTGAAAAGATCGCCCTCGTTCTTCCTGAAATACACTTTATCCTCAAGGAATTCCTGTGTAGCCAGTAAAGCCGGATTAGGCATTTTCTCATATGCTTTGGAGATCTCGATCTGCTCCTTATTCTCATGGATCTCTTCCAGGCTGTCTGTATGACTGGCGAACTCCTCCAGTTTATTGTGAAGTTCTTCCTTCAGCATGATATTGATCTGGTTGGCACGTTTAGCAACGATGGCGATGGATTCGTATACATTGCCGGTTTTGGCTTTTATCTTGGAAACATCTTTGGTTTCAAGATTATTGCCGATGCTGTTGCCTATCTGTCTGCGTAACCTGCTCATTTAGGTAATGATTTTATATTATTGGACGACAAAGTTAAGTAACGTTCCGCGTCTTTCAATAATTTACTTTCCGGGTAGCGGTCCTGGAAGTCCTGCACCTCCGCGATCACCTTTATATAACGCTCTTCACGCTTTTCCTGTATACTGAGGTTTGCGTATTTATAATAAGACTTGATTATCTGGAGTTTATACTCGTCACTTTTCAGTGATTCGGGGTAATTATTGATCAGGGAAGTATATGCTATGGCCGCTGCACGGTACTGGCCCATGTTAAAATAGAGTTCCGCAGCTTTTAACTCCTTGATTTCCAGCTTCTTATTGCATTTCTCAATGATCTCCTGGGCCTGTTTATTCCTTTCTGAGCCCGGATGAGTGTTGATGAAGGTCTGCATCATGCCCATGGCCTTGATGGTATTTGTCTGGTCCAGTTCCGGCTTGGGCGACTGCTTATAGTAACTAAAAGCTTCCATGAATTCCACTTCCTCAGCCTTAGTGCTATTTGGGAACATCTCCAGGAATCCATTGTACAGATTTTCCGAGGCTACATAATCTCTCTGCTTGTAAGCACAGTCGGCATACTTGTAATACAGGTCTTCAAACTGGGGAGTGCCTTTAAAGATCGGGAAAAGCTCTTCGTAGAGGGTCTGAGCCTGTTTGTATTTTCCTTTCTCGTAGTATTCCTGGGCCATTTTCAGCTTATAGTCGTAGTCCGTGCTCTTCAATACTTTATTGAATTTAGAGCAGGAAGCCGTGAGTACAGCTGCTAATAAGACCACTGACAGTAAACGAAGATTCATAAAGCGGGCAAAAATAGGGTTTTTAGAGGGAAGATAACCGAAGATATTAGCTGATCAGAGTTAATAAAAAACTAAAGCATTATAAAAAACTGAACCCTCCAATGGAGGGTTCAGTTCGATTATGATAAGATCAGGTTCTTATTTAGTCTTTCTGAGGTTCGGGTGAGGAGCAGGTACTGTGTTAGGACCTTCTTCACCTTCTGCAGCAGCCCTGAGGTCAACTGTATTTGGATCACCTTCAGACTGTCCGTATCTCCAGATGAACCTGTCTGCGCTGATACCTTGTTTGTCAACCATATGGTTGATTACAGCGTTCACCCTATCCCAGCTCAGCTGTTGGCTTGATTTGGAAGGTTCGCCATAACCGGTAACAACGATCTTACAGGTTGGGTTATTCCTGAGTTTATCAGCAACCTGGGCAAGTACTGCCTGGGCATCCTTACTAACTGCAGTGGAGTTCGCCTTGAAGCTTACACTTGGAAGATCTCCGATAGCGCAAGAAGGAGCTTTAGCCTGAACCATATTCTGGCAACAAGCAGGATCTGGGCATTTACCAACACCATCAGCATCAACTGGCTGACACTCTGTAGGAGTGATCAGTTGTTTGTCTTTATAGTCAGGAACTCCATCTCCGTCTGAATCACGGCTTACGCCATGTGAATCAACTGGAGCACCTGCGGGAGTATTAGGCTCATTATCGAATTGGTCAGTAACACCATCTCCATCCGCATCATCCAGAACTGGCTTAGGAAGCTTCATTCTTTTAGGTGCATTCAATTCATTGTAAGCGAAGTTGAGGGGGTTCTCCCAATAGAGGGGTTCAACGGATTTCTTAGATTTCTTCTGTGCCTGAGCATCGATCTGGAAAGACGCCAGTGCAACGAAGAATATCAGGGCTATTTTAATTAGTTTCATATTATTCGGCTATTAGAATTTAGAATATGTTTACGTTAAGACCCAGTGAAAGGAAATTGTAAGAATCGAAATTGCGGGTCATAGCAGCATCACCATGTGGTTGCTCAGACCAACGCTGACCATCTAACAGGTCATCCTTAACAAAGACGATACGATCTTCCAGTGCGATGTTGAGGCGACGTGAAAGTCTTACAGAAAAACCAGCACCAAGTGTTCCATTGAATACAGCAGACTTACCGAAGAACTTCATTTGTGTAGAGCTTGAAGACTCAGCTGGTGTTTCATAAGAATCATCCAGAAGGTCTTTCAGCGCGCTGCGAACATCTTTCCTGGTATCATATGTACCGGTTGCGATGTTGTTGAAATTGTATTTAGTAGATCCGTTCAATGCATTCACATTGGTTTCATATCCTGTGATACCTATACCCGCGATAGCATAAAGGCCGATCTTGGTTTTAGCCACATGGAATTTGATATTCGAAAAATTGAACAACGCTTGTAAACTCAGGTCGTTCATTTTAGTCTGGTAGTTATAGAAAACCCTGTCCTGTGCTCCTAACCTGTCGCCACTTGGAGTAACCAGATTTGGGACATAACCATTGTTCACCCAAGCTGAATTTTTTGCATAATTTGATGCAGCTTGCCATCCGAGACCAGTTGCAGTACCGTTCATGTATTCCAACCTGAGTGATAAAGTATAACCAAGTGCTTTCCTAACATGGACACCCCAACCGAACGTTGGGAAATTGGCAGGTACGTCACCAATAATGCTTGGAGCTCCCACTTTAACACCTACTTCCCACATGTTCCTCGGCTTAGGAGGAAAAGCATACAGGTTGTTCATAAATTCATTGTACTGAGGGAGTTTGCTAGCCTGGTAGTACGACGAGTCGGACCAGACATTATCCTGTCCTAAAACAGAGGTGGAGCACGTCAGGATAATCAGTCCTAACAGAAATGAGTACTTTTTCCTTGCCATAATGTTAGTTATTGTATTGTTGTTTCTTATTTAAGGGACGGGTACCGAAGGTTCCTTAATTTAAAACGGAGACAAATGTATTCAATGAGCGTCGGATTAGCAAATTTTAGGAGACCATTTTGTGTCAATATCTGCTGCATTTTGGCCCCAAAAAGCCGTATAAACGAAGTTATTGCGGCAAATTTTCATAAGTTCGCGCCACATCCATGAATTTTTCCTCCCAAATAATTGCCGAAGAACTAAGGATTTTCGAGTCGAGGTTTAAAGACTCCGTCAAAAGCAATGTCCCGCTGCTCGACAGGATCATGAAATATGTGGTAAAGACCAAGGGCAAGCAGCTTCGGCCTATGTTCGTATTGCTGAGTGCCAAAATGACGGGAAGTATAAACGAATCCACCTACCGGGCAGCCTCACTCGTAGAATTGCTGCATACCGCCACCCTGGTACACGATGATGTGGTGGATGAATCCATGGAAAGAAGGGGTGTATTTTCCGTTTATGCGTTATGGAAAGCCAAGGTTTCC
>DATGXN010000176.1:0-3218 GCA_035298945.1 Chitinophagaceae bacterium
TCCTCTCGCCTCTTGCCTCTCGCCTCCCGCCTCCCCCCACCCCCCTAGTTATTCCAAATCGTTATGAATTTTGCCAAATTGCACTGTTTCTAACGATATTTGCAGGCCATGAAAGATTTTTCATTCATCACCAGTTCTCACCCCTCATTTATTGAGAGTCTTTACCAGGATTTTGTAAAAAATCCTGAATCTGTAGACCCCGAATTCAGGAAGTTTTTTGAAGGGTTTGATTTTGCCATTTCACAGGGAATCAAGGCCCCGGCAACTGATATTGCCAAGTCAACTGTCAATGGTTCAGCTCCTGTTACTCCGCCAGCCGAAGCAGCCCCTGCAGCCGGGATCGACCTGGCTAAGGAATTGGGGGCCTATCGCCTGATCCTGGGCTACCGGAATAAAGGCCACCTCATTGCAGATACCAACCCGATCCGTAAGCGGAAAGACAGGGGGGCTAACCTCAACCTTTCATTCTTCAATCTCGATGAAGATGACCTCAACAAGGAGTTCTATGCCGGGAACCTGATCGGGCTCGGAAAAACTTCGCTGAAAAATATACTGGTCCACCTCAAGCGTTGTTATGCGGGTCATGTTGGTATTGAGTTCAAGTATATCTCAGACCTCCAGAAAGTTGATTTTCTTACCCAGGAAATGGAGAGCAAATTTCTTGAACCCATTTCGCTGGACAAGAAGAAAAGAATACTCGAGAAACTGAATGAGGGCGTCATTTTCGAAAAATTTCTTCATACAAAATATGTAGGTCAGAAAAGGTTTTCACTCGAAGGCGGTGAAACCACTATTCCTGCCCTCGATGCGATCATCAATATGTCGGCCAGCCTGGGTGTGAAAGAAGTTGTGATAGGCATGGCTCACCGTGGCAGGCTGAATATTTTGGCCAACATCATGGGTAAAACTTACCAGCAGATATTCAGCGAATTTGAAGGAACCGCCATACCCGATCAAACGATGGGTAGTGGTGATGTGAAATACCATATGGGTTATGGTTCTGAATTGCAGACCCCCGATAATAAAACGGTGCACCTGAAACTGATGCCAAACCCTTCCCACCTGGAAGCGGTAGACCCTGTAGTAGTAGGCTTCGCGAGGGCAAAGGCGGATGTGATGTACGAAAGTAATTATGATGAGATCCTTCCCATATTGATCCATGGAGACGCTTCTGTTGCGGGCCAGGGCATTGTGTACGAAGTATTGCAGATGAGCAAACTGGAAGGTTTTTACACCGGGGGCACGATCCATTTTGTGATCAACAACCAGATCGGATTCACCACTGATTTTGACGATGCGCGTTCTTCCGACTATTGTACTTCGCTGGCAGCCATGGTACAGGCCCCGGTGATGCACGTGAATGGAGATGATCCCGAGGCAGTGATCAGGTGCGTTGAAATTGCCACAAGGTACCGCCAGCAATTCAACTCAGATGTATTCATTGACATGGTCTGCTATCGCAGGCATGGACATAATGAAGGTGACGATCCGAAATTCACACAGCCGCATTTATATGAACTGATCGAGAAGCATGCTAATCCAAGGGAAGTATATACCAATTTCCTGCTTGAGAACGGCGAGCCTGATGCGAAAGATCTTGCCAGGGAGATGGAGAAGCAGTTCTGGGGCGATCTCCAGGAAAGACTGGATGAAGTTAAACAGCATCCTCTTCCTTATCATTACCAGGCCCCGGAGCTGGCATGGAAAAGCCTGAGGAGGGCACTGGAAGAGGATTTTAATAAGCATTTTGACACAGCCGTCACAGAACAAACCTTTGATACGGTGTTCGACAGCCTGATGACCTGGCCGGCGGATTTCAAACCTCTCCGGAAAGTGGAGAAACTGCTGCAGGATAAATTGAAGCTTTTCAAGGAAGAAAATAAAGTGGACTGGGCTACAGCAGAACTGATGGCTTATGGCACCCTTCTGCTGGATGGGAAAGATGTGAGGATGAGCGGGCAGGATGTGAAAAGGGGTACATTCTCTCACAGGCATGCCGTATTGCGTGACGAGAACACTGATGTTGCTTACAGCAGGCTCAGCAATATCCCAGGTGCAAAAGGCCAGTTCAGGATATACAATTCATTATTGAGTGAATACGGCGTTCTTGGTTTCGAGTATGGGTACTCGTTAGCCAACCCCAATACGCTGGTTTTATGGGAAGCACAATTTGGCGATTTCAGTAACGGAGCGCAAACGATCATAGACCAGTTCATTGCCAGTGCAGAACAGAAATGGAACAGGATGAACGGCGTAGTCATGCTCTTGCCCCATGGCTACGAAGGCCAGGGTCCTGAACACAGCAGTGCCAGGATAGAAAGATTTCTTCAGCTTTGCGCTGAACTCAATATGGTTGTCACAAACGTTACTACCGCTGCTAATCTGTTCCACCTGTTGAGAAGGCAGCTGGCATGGCCGTTCAGGAAACCTTTGATCAATTTTTCACCCAAGGCCATTCTCAGGCACCCGGGAACTTACTCAGTTAAAACAGCGTTTACCGGCGGATATTTCAGGGAAGTGCTCGACGACCAATCCTACCTTGCTCCTGAGGAAGTCAATAAAGTGTTGTTCTGTTCAGGTAAGATCTATTATGATCTGGCAGAATACCGTCAGAAGAACAATGTCAAAGGTGTTGCCATTGTAAGAATGGAACAGCTCTATCCTTTACCAGCCAAACAACTGGAAGAGTTGTACGATAAGTACAGCAAAGCCACATGGTTCTGGGTGCAGGAAGAACCCCTCAATATGGGTGCAGCATCATACCTGCAGATGAACCTGAAAACGATCAATTATGGAATGATCGGCAGGCAGCCAAGCGCAGCTACTGCAACCGGACATTCAAAGGTTCATGCACAGGAGCAGCAGGAAATCATTGAAACAGCGTTTGAAATCTAAATTTTTAATTTTTACTTCTCACTTTTTAATTCATCTTGAATTATGATTGAAATAAAAATCCCGACAGTTGGTGAATCGATCAATGAAGTCACGTTAGTGAAATGGCTGAAAAAGGACGGAGAATGGGTGGAAAGGGACGAGGTGATCGCTGAGTTGGAAAGTGAAAAAGCAACTTTCGAGATCAACGCAGAAAAATCTGGGCTGTTGAAGACTTCAGCCGGCGAGGGCGACACACTTAAGATCGGAGATATTGTTGGTCAGATCGATGAAACTGCCACGGCACCTGCCAAAGCACCTGTTGCAGAGGAAAAACCGGCAGTGAA
>DATGXN010000177.1:0-6499 GCA_035298945.1 Chitinophagaceae bacterium
TCATTGATATACATCATTTTAAGAGACGCAGAGGCCATTCTCTGCGTCTCTTTCTATTTTCTCCGCGTCTCTGTGTTTTCCCTTAATTTTGCACCTCCCGAACCTTAACCTTTCATTAACTGGGACGGGGATAGTTTTGTCCACTTAAAATATATCATGAAGAGGATCCTTATAGCACTGGTATTTATTTCGATTGGAACTGCTGCAATAGCTCAGGATGCTGAGAAACCAACCAAGAAAAAATGGGATCTGAGTAAGCGCTCAGCTGATCACTTCATGATTCAATTTGGATATCATAATTGGTCCGGCCAGCCAGACTCAATCAAGCCTTCAGGGTTTTCCAGGACCTTCAATATGTATTTCTTGTTCGACTTCCCGTTCAAATCGAATCCAAAGCTATCTATAGCTATCGGACCGGGAATGGGCACTGACAATATATTCTTCGAGAAAACCAATATCGATCTGAAGAACAGGAAAGAGATCGAATTCAATAAAGACAGTGTTACCCAGTACAAAAAATATAAGTTACAGACCGGCTACCTTGAAGTGCCTGTGGAATTCAGGTACTCTTCTAATCCAGCTAATATGAACAGCGGCTTCAAAGCGGCATTGGGTGTTAAAGTGGGAACCATTCTGGATGCGAAAACCAAGGCCAAGGTGGACAAGGATGCGCAGGGCGATGGCGGTTATGTGTATAAGGTGAAAGACAAGAACTTCTTCAATAGCTACCGTATGGTGGCAACCCTCAGGTTAGGATATGGCAATTTCACCGCATTCGGTACCTATACGCTGTCCGAGGTATTCAAAGAAGGACAGGGTCCTTTGGGAATCAGGCCATGGTCCGTTGGTTTAACGCTATCCGGACTATAGTAGCAGGTTGCAGGGGGCAGGTTGCAGGTTACAGAATAACAGATTGTTATTCAGTTCCTTCATTTTTCCAAACGCAATCGCTTTATTCATATTAATTTCGGATAAATTCTTTCGCATTGATCGAGAAGAAACAGTTATTGAATCATGAGGAGAAAGCCGTTCTGGTTGGTGTGATCGGTAAAGACCAGACTGAGATGCAGGTAAAGGAATACCTCGATGAACTTGCCTTCCTTGCAGAAACAGCAGGGGCTATTACAGTCAGGAAATTCATGCAAAGGTTGGCTCATCCGGACAGTCGCACTTATCTGGGTAAAGGAAAGCTGGAGGAGATCAAAAATTACGTACAGGGTAAGGACATCAAAATACTCATATTCGACGATGAGCTCAGTGGTGCCCAGCTCGGCAATATTGAAAAAGCGGTAGGCGTAAAAACCATTGACCGTTCAGACCTGATCCTTGACATCTTCGCCCGTCGCGCAAAAACAGCCCAGGCCAAAGCCCAGGTGGAGCTTGCACAATACCAGTACATCCTGCCACGATTGAGGGGGATGTGGAAACACCTTGAAAGATTGGGTGGTGGTATCGGCACCAGGGGTCCAGGTGAATCGGAGATAGAAACTGACCGACGTATTGTTCGCGAGAAGATCAGCCTGTTGCGAAGGAAACTTGCTGAGATCGACAAACAATCACACACACAGAGAAAAGAAAGAGGGGAATTCATCCGTGTTGCACTGGTGGGATACACCAACGTTGGTAAATCCACCATCATGACCCTGCTCAGCAAATCAGAAGTATTTGCCGAAAACAAATTATTCGCAACACTTGATACCACTACCCGAAAAATAGTCTGGGAAACCACTCCATTCCTGCTCAGTGATACGGTAGGGTTCATCCGGAAGCTTCCTCACCACCTGGTGGAGAGTTTCAAAAGCACGCTGGACGAAGTGAAAGAGAGCGATATACTCATCCATGTGGTGGATATTTCACATCCCAATTATGAAGACCAGATCAATGTGGTCAGAACAACGCTGATGGAAATGAAATGCCACGACAAACCCGTTATCATGGTGTTCAATAAAATGGACCAGTACGAAAAGAACACATTTGATGAATGGCTGGATCCCGCTGTAAAAGCAGAGATGCTGATAGACCTTAAAGAAAGATGGGACCGCGAAACAGACCATAACTGTGTTTTTATATCTGCCACAGAGAGACAGAACATAGATGGGCTGAGAGCCACTATCCTGGGCAAAGTAAAAGAACTGTACCAGGTGAGGTATCCATATAAAACTGCATTTTACTCCTGATGTCGAAGAAGATCAAGTGGTACAGGATCGCCCCGGATCCTGAATCCATACAATTCGCCGAAAATAATATCGCAGTTGCAGAATGCGGAACCAAAACCATCTGCATAGGCCGCCACAATCAAGAGTTATTCGCTTTTGCACAGAAATGCCCGCATGCCAGCGGCATACTTGCCAATGGGTATATCGATCCCCTGGGGAATGTAGTGTGTCCGATACACCGGTATAAGTTCAGTATTCAAAACGGCCGCAACACCAGTGGCGAGGGCTATTACCTGAAAACCTACCCGGTAGAAATAAGGCCAGACGGAGTTTTTGCGGGTATTGAAGAGGGTGGTTTTTTCTTTTAATATTACGCAGAGACGCGGAGGAGGACGCAGAGACGCGGAGGAGGACGCAGAGGCGCAGAGGAGATTTTCCTATTTTTACCGTATGCAAACGCCCGCATCTTCCAGGCTATACCAACTGCTGCTAACGTTAGCCATCGCTGTGAATTTTTCAGGACTATTCATGACCATCATTGGCCCAGATGGAACTCTTTATGCCTCGGTTGCTAAAACCATGGTGCTGAAGAACAACTACCTGGAACTGTTTGGCAATGGCACGGACTGGCTGGATAAACCCCATTTCCCATTCTGGATAACTGCATTATTCTTCAAAGTATTTGGCATAAACGACTGGAGTTATAAACTTCCTGCGATCCTGTTCCTCTTGCTGGGAGCCTGGTACACCTGGCTGTTTGCAAAAAAATTCTATAACGATACGATCGCATCCTGGAGTGTACTGATATTACTTACTGCACAACACATCATCCTTTCAAATACAGATGTAAGGGCAGAACCCTATCTCACCACGCTGATCATCGGTTCTGTTTATCATTATCACCGTGCATGGTCAGAGAAGAATTTCCTACAATTATTGTTAGGGTCTTTATTGGCAGCATGCGCTGTAATGACAAAAGGGATTTTCGCAGTGATCCCCATCATGGCAGGCCTGGGTATACACCTGATGGCAACCAGGCAATGGAAAGAGATCCTGAATATCCGATGGTTGATCGCGGCGGTGTTAGTGTTGATCTTCATCACGCCTGAACTCTATGCCCTGTATTATCAGTTCGACCTGCATCCGGAAAAAATAGTTTTCGGCCGGACCCATGTTTCGGGCTTGAAGTTTTTCTTCTGGGACAGTCAGTTCGGGCGATTTTTCAATACCGGCCCAATAAAGGGCAAAGGGGATCCTTCGTTTTTTCTTCACACCACGCTATGGGCATTCCTTCCCTGGTCCATCCTGCTGTATATCGCAATTGTAAAAAGGATCAGGGACCGTAAAAATGCTTCTATCGTGGAGTGGTATTGCATTGGATCAGGACTGGTCACTTTCCTGATGTTCTCGCTTTCGAAATTCCAGTTGCCCCATTACCTGAATATCGTGTTCCCCTTCTTTGCCATCCTTACGGCCTCCTATATCTATGATGCGGCCAGGTTAAAACACATACAGATCATCCAATATAGTCTTGTGGTTCTGTTGATCCTTGCCGCTGCCGGATTGCATTTGTTTTTCAAGCCGGGTATTACAAATTATGCACTCATGGCCGTGATGGGAATTGTATTTATACTGATCCTGACCCTCCCAAAATTTTTCGAGGTGCCTGGAAAAGAGATCATCATCGGACGTACCGTACTGGCTGCTGTGCTCATCAACCTTTACCTGAACGGTTTCTTTTACCCCAGGCTGCTTACATACCAGGGCGGCACTGCTGTAGCGCGATATGCCAATGAAAAATTCAAAAACACCCCGGTGATCCAATTGAAGAGCAGGTATAGCTATCCGTTGGAATTCTACCTGGATGCGCCACTGATCACCATCGATAATTTGAATGATACCATGGGCATTCCAAAGCCATCATTGTTGCTGTTGTACCAGGAAGATGACAGCCTGGGTATGGTACCTATGCAATCTTTCTACAACTTCCCCATCAGTAAGATCAATAAGAAATTTATTGACCCAGCCACAAGAGGTTCACAATTGAAGCAGTTGAATTTGTATGTTGTCAGGTGATCATCCAAATATCAAGCCGCTGATCAAAGCATTCAAAGCTGCTGCCGATCCGGGCAACGCAGTATTCCAGAAGGCATACATGAGAAACCAGTTTGAATTCTTCGGAATAAAGACTGAGATAAGAAGAGGGATAACGAAGAATTATTTCCGTTCCATCAATATAGAAGACCATGCAACGCTTGAAAAACTGGTGAAAGAACTCTGGCATTTACCACAACGGGAATACCAATATGCTGCACAGGAATTATTGGAACACAATAAGAAGATCTGGACTGAAGAAACCATTGAGCTGATCGAATTCTGTATTACCCATAAAAGTTGGTGGGATACCGTAGATGCGCTGAACTCGTATGGATCAGGGCTCTATTTCCAGAAATTTCCGGCATCAAGAAAAGCGATCAGTTCCAGGTGGAATCGATCGTCTAATATCTGGCTGAACAGGAGTAGTCTGTTATTTCAATTAAAATACAAAGGCAAAACGGATACTGACCTGCTGGGGAGCTATATCAAACATCTCTCGGGCTCAAAAGAATTCTTCATCCAGAAAGCCATTGGTTGGATACTCAGGGAGTATAGCAAAACCGATCCTGTGTGGGTAAAGAAATTCATCAGGGAAAATCAACTGGCAAATCTTTCGGTGAAAGAAGGAAGCAAATACTTAAAGAAAGAGGCGTAGAGGCGTAGAGGCGTAGAGGTTTAGAGTTAGAGGTTGGAATGCTATCTCTTTCACTCTGTCTCTACGCCACTACGCCTCTATGCCTCTACGCCTCTAACTATATCCTATTGGCCTTTAGAGATTCTCACTAACTGCTTCCTATGATGCTTAGTATGAATATCAATGAACTCATACCATTTTACGGCGTTGAGCAAACCCAACCTGGGATGTTTAAGCTTCTGATTCGACCGGGCTGTTCCAACCAGGGGAGTGATCTGGCTAAGTTCATCCTTGAATCTCCTGATCAACTCATGGGCTTCCTGTTTATTGATCTTTTTCACCTGGTCTTTAAGCCTGTTTGGCACTTTGAATTTACCAGGCGGGAAACGTTTGAAAAAAAACACCAGACGCACACCTAAACTCATCCCTGCATCCGATTCAACTGCAGCACCCTGGATACATTTATCAATCGCCTGGATACAGGTGATATTGGAATTGAAAATGTGAGCGAAGACTTCTGCATAAGACCAACCACCTGCCGCAGGTGTGGTGACGAATAATTCATCGGTAACCTGCTCAAGCAGTTTCTCATAGGCAGATACTGTGTCGAGTATGTCTTTATGCGTGTGTGCTATACTCATTTATCCTTGCGTTTTAAATTTTCATCTTCACCGGGTAAATAGTGTTCATGGGTATGTACAGGAGCTGATCCGGGCTTCTTCATTCTCATCTGCAGTACATCCACCAGCAAGGCGAAGCTCATGGAAAAATAAATATATCCTTTGGGGATATGGAAGTCCAGACCTTCAGCGATCAGGGACATGCCTATCAACAAAAGGAAGCTCAGGGCCAGCATCTTGAATGCAGGATGTTTGTTCACGAATTTACTGATCGGTTCCGCTGCAAATAACATGATGGCTACTGTTACCACCACTGCCGTGTACATCACCCATAATTCTTTCACCATCCCAACAGCAGTAATGATGGAATCAACCGAAAACACGATGTCCAGTAAAAGGATCTGGCCAATGACCTGGTTGAAACCAGTGGCTTTGATATTCTTCGACTTATCGCCTTCTTCCCCTTCCATTTTCTGATAGATCTCCACCGTGCTTTTGTAGATCAGGAAAATACCGCCAAGGATCAGGATCAGGTCTTTGCCAGAAATATCAACTTCCCCCACGGCAAATAAAGACCCCTGCAGTTTAAGGATCACAGAAATGATGGCCAGTAATCCCAACCTGATCAGCATGGCCAGGATCAGACCCAGCCTCCTCGCCTTTTTTTGTTGATCCTCAGGGAGTTTTGCAGCAACAATAGAGATGAAGATCACATTATCCAGTCCAAGAACAACCTCCAGAAGAATAAGCGTTAATAAGGCAATTATGGTTTCCATACATTCATTTGATTCAAAATAGCTTTGCAATCAATATAAAAATAAGCCTTTAGACAGTTTCTTCGCATCTTTGAGAATCTCTCCCTTATGATAAACGGGCTCCGGGAAAATAAAAACAGATTCGAACTCCTGATCAGGTCATTTGTTGGTCTGGCACTGCTTCTATTCGCTTATAAATTCTACCGGCTTTTCTTTATTCACAGCAAGCTGACAGAT